>JAJXXD010000066.1 GCA_021781285.1 bacterium
CGTCATAACGCCGCCGGCATCGTTATCGGCAATCATAACGAGTATTCCCGGACCTATCAGCGCCATTAAAAGGCACAGGCGCGAAAAATACCCGTATTTCTGCCTCATAAGATGGATTTTGAGCCTGTCCGCGGCTCTTAGTTTTATATCTACGGGAAGATTTTCAAGCTTATCTCTGTAATCTTGCATTTTCTGTCTCCTTCTTAATAAATAACTTTAACTGTTTATTAGAAAGAGAAGAATATTAAAAACTATATGCAGGGGTGATAATTTGCGGAGAATTTATTTACGTTATTTAATATTAAACTGTTTAATAATAAGTTAAAGCTATCTTCGGTTTTTGTTAAATAATAGCTGCTACTGTCCGGTTCACTTCGCATAAATAATCTCCTGTTAAATTTAAATTAAATATATTAATAAAAGTATGCTATTTAAAAAAAAATATGTCAAGAAAAATGTTTCACGGGAAACATTTTTAAATTTAGCTAATTGCGGCATTTCATTAATAAAATGGAAACGGCGGCGGGAGTAATACCCGAAATTCGTCCCGCTTCCGCAATAGTTCTAGGTCTGATTTTATTAAGTTTTTCGACTACTTCGAGCGATAAGCCGGGTATTGCGTTAAAATCAATATCGCCGTCTAACTTAACGTCCTCGAATTTTTTTAACCTGCCTATCTCTTCTTTCTGCCTGCTGATGTAGCCTTCATATTTAATAAAAAGCTGGGCTCTGTTAATAATATCCCTATCGAATTTATCAATTTCCTTTCTAAATTCCGGCATAATATTATTATCTATGGAAAAATCCGGCCGTTTTAACAGACTGTAATACTTTCCGTTTTCATAAGTTTTCAAAAAACCCGTTAATTCGTTAAATTGCGCCAGTCTGTCATTATATATAGAGTATCTTTCTTCATCGAGCAATCCAATACTTTTTCCATATTCGCAAAGCCTGAAGTCCGCATTGTCTTCCCTCAATAAAAGCCTGTATTCGGCGCGGGACGTAAACATTCTATAAGGTTCGCTTGTTCCAAGCATAATCAAATCGTCGATTAAAACCCCTATATATGCCTCATCTCTTCTAAGCATCAAAGAATTTTCGCCCCTAATTTTCATAACCGCGTTAATCCCGGCAATAATGCCCTGCGCCGCCGCTTCTTCATAACCTGAAGTGCCGTTAATCTGCCCCGCCAAAAAAAGACCGTCTATTTTTTTAGTTTCCAAGGAATGTTTAAGCTGGTCGGGCAAAACGTAATCGTATTCTATGGCATACCCCGGTCTCATGATTTTTACTTTTTCAAGCCCCTTAATCGTTCTTAAAAATTTAAGCTGCGTCTCTAAAGGCAGGCTCGTCGAAAGCCCGTTGGGATAGTATTCCACGGAATCAAGGCTTTCCCTTTCTAAAAATATCTGATGTCTTTCTTTATCTTTAAACCTGACGACTTTATCTTCTATGGAAGGGCAGTATCTCGGACCGACTCCTTTAATAACTCCGCAGTATAAGGGGGACTTGTCCAGATCGTTTAAAATTATATTATGCGTATTTTTATTTGTATATGTTATATAACAGCTGATTTCATTAGTTATATTTTTATCGGCAATAGAAAAAGGGATAAAATCGTCTTCTCCTTTTTGTTCTTCAAGCTCGGAAAAATCAATGGTTCTGCCGTCTAATCTCGGGGTAGTGCCCGTTTTAAGCCTTCCAAGCTCAAGACCGTTTTCAAGCAGGCTTAAAGAAAGGTTATTTGAAGCAAAATCCCCGGCCCTTCCCGCATTATAATTAAAAAGACCGATATGCACAAGCCCTCTTAAAAAAGTTCCCGTAGTTAAAATAACAGTGCCGGAATAAAGATTTTCGCCCGTCCATAAAACAACTCCCTCGGCTTTACCATTTTTGACGATTAGCGAATCGACCATAGATTGAATTATGGTCAAATTTTCGGCAGACTCCAGAACGGTTTTCATATAAGTTTTATATTTAAACATATCGGCTTGCGCGCGGGACGACCTGACCGCGGGACCCTTTTTTGTATTAAGGGTTCGGAACTGAATGCCGGTTTTGTCTATAGCCTTTCCCATTTCTCCGCCGAGCGCATCGACTTCGCGCACGAGATGCCCTTTAGCAAGCCCCCCTATCGCAGGGTTGCAGGACATCTGTCCGATATTGTCTAAATTAATCGTAATTACGGCGGCATTCAAGCCCATTCTTGCGGCGGCAAGGGAGGCCTCTATGCCGGCATGTCCCGCGCCTACCACGATTACGTCAAAGTTATTGTTTTTGTTTTCCATTATCTAATTATCTGCTATACTTATATAGTTGTATTTATTATAAGTTTAAGGAGAGGTTCTATTTGCCTATGCAGAATTCTTTAAAAAGAATATCCAGAACGTCTTCATTGGTCACTTCCCCGACAATCTCGTCAAGAGCGTTAATGCCATCCCTTAAATCTATGGATATTAATTCAATGGGCTGTCCTTCCGTAAATTTGCCTTTAGCGTTTAATAAATGATTTAAAGATTTTGCCAGTAAATCTTTCTGCCTTACGGTCGTAATGCCGACATCGTCTTTAACCCCGCCTTCAATTTTTAAAATAATGTCGTGCACTGTTTTTTTCATCTCTTCAAAACCGGCACCCGTCTTAGCGCTGATAAAAACCGGATTATTCGTAAATCCAAACGCCTGCATAACGTTTTTTCCTATTACGCTTAAGTCTTTTCCGTCAAATATATCAACCTTATTTATAACAGGAATTAAACTATCTCTTTTTTCCTCTAATATATCTCTTAAAATTTCATTTTCCGCTAAATCGTTTATATCAAAAACGTATAAAACGGCATCCGCGCTTTTAATTTGATTGCGGCTCTGTTTTATGCCCTCATACTCTAATGTTTCGCCTGTTTCTCTCAAGCCTGCGGTATCGATTATTTTAACGGGTTTATTAGATAAGAACAGGTTTTCTTCGATATAATCCCTTGTAGTGCCTGCCGTATCCGAAACTATTGCTCTGTTTTTATCGACGAGCCTGTTTAATATGCTTGACTTGCCGACGTTCGGAGCTCCGGCTATTACCACGCTGAAACCATGCTTGTTCAGCTCGTAATTTTCGTAAGATGCCATAAGTCCGCCGATTAATTCTGCCGTTTCCTCAGTCTTTTTTAAAAAATCGGCGTTAATATTCTCAAAAATTTCCTCGGGAAAATCGATTAAAGCTTCTACGGAAGCAAGCAGATACATATAATCTTCTTTGATTTTATTTATCCTTTCTTCTAAGAGACCGCTCAGCTCGTTATTTGCTATAACAAGCGTTTTTAAAGAATTTGCCTTAATGATTTCAAGGATTGCTTCGGCTTTTATAAGATTTATCTTATTGTTTAAATAAGCCCTTTTTGTGAATTCTCCGTTGTACGCAAGCCTTGTTCCGGATTTTAGGATAATTTCTAGGATATATTTGGTATTAAATACCCCTCCGTGGGGATATATTTCAAACATATCTTCTCCGGTATAGGAATCGGGGCCTTTTATGAAAACGCATACCGCCTCATCGACGTACGATTTTGTTTGAAAATCAAAAATGCGGCCTGTATATAAAAAACGGGGTTTTATATCTGAAAAATTTTTACGATACGGTTTAAAAACTTTTTGCAGTATATATATACAGTCTTTGCCTGATGCCCTGATAATGCTAATCGCTCCTTCCCCCGAAGGAGAAGAAATAGCGCAAATCGTATCTATTTCATGTGTTAAAGAGGACATAACGGCATAAATCTGAATTATGCAAATTTTCTATTAATAATATACTGCTGGGTAATGGTCAGAATATTGTTGACCGTCCAGTATAAAAGGAGCCCCGCGGGGAAATGAATAAAAATAAAAGTAAAAACTACCGGGAGTATAAGCATTATTTTAGCCTGCGCGGGATCTCCCACCATAGGGTTCATTTTTTGCGAAATTAACATGGATATACCCATTAATACAGGCAGGATATAATAAGGGTCCTGCATTGAAAGATTATGAATCCAGAAAATGAACGGCGCATTTCTAAGCTGTATGGACATCAAAAGCGTCTCATATAACCCATAAAAGACGGGAATTTGCAGAAGCATAGGCAGACATCCGCCGAAAGGATTTACTTTGCTTTCTTTATAAAGCTCCATAATTTTTTTATTCAATTCGGCTTTATTGTCCTTATATTTTTCCCGCATTTCATTAATTTTAGGGGTTAATTTTTGCATCATTTTCATTGATTTGAAGCCCATATAAGTAAGCGGGTAAAATACTATTCTTATGCTTAAAACGAGCAGTATTATGGCAAGACCGTAATTATGAACAAAACCGTAAAAAAACTCAAGTATGTGCAGCAGAATTATAGAAAAAAATCCGAAAAATCCGAAACTTAAAGTAGAGTTAAGATTGTGGTTTAAAGGCGTAAGCAGGGACAGCTTTTTCGGGCCCCCGTAAATTTTCAAAGAGGTTCCGGCGGTTTTTCCTGAAGGAACGGATAATGTTTTAGGTATTATAAAAGAAATAACATCGCCGTTTTTTTTGACGGATATATCTGTTCCGGGAGATACGGCCGAAAGCAGGAAATATTTAGAGTTAAAGCCTGCAAACGAAATATCTCCGCTGTATTTTGTCGTATTATTAATAACCGGGGTAATCAAACTTTTGTTTAGATAAACCGCGGGCGTAAAATTAACATAATCCGAACTCTTGGCAGAAGCAGGCTTTAAAGCGGCTGAAAGAGTAAAATAACCTTTAAACGCAACGGGTTTATCGGTAAGGTTTTTAATATAAACAGCATCGGTAAAAAGATAATTTCCATCCGAGAATTTATATTCTTTCGTTAAAATTAACTTATTGCCGATGCTATAAATAAATTTTATGATGCCGCTTTCTTTAGCTATTTTTATAAGCTTTATAGGCAGGTCTGTATTTTTAGGAATAAAGTTAATCATTTCGGAAATATTTTTTGAATTGCCGAGATTGACTTTATTTTTTAAATCTTTTTCCGTATATGAATAGTTTAAAAGATTTAAACTTGAAATTGCTCCAGTGGATTTATTGAAGCCCGCATAAATTTTTTTCCCCTCATACGATACGTTTTTAATATTTTGAACGGATTTTGATACCGCAATTAAATTTCTTGGCTTGGCCGGAATAATTTTTTTTGCGTTTGGCTCCGGTTTTTTAGCCGATACGGCGGCTGAAACGACGGCCTGTTTTTTAACCGCGGCATGTTTCAAGGGCGCGTGAGGCATAAAATAGCCCCATGCCAAAATTAAAACTACCGATATGATAGAAGCCGCTATAATTCTTTTTTCCAAAAAGTCTCCTTTTTTACTAAAATTAATATGGATGTTTGTGGACAGGGTCGAATCCGCCTCTAGAGAGGGGATTGCATCTGATAATCCTATAAATAGACATGGATAAAGCCTTAATAAAACCGAACGACTCAAAGCATTCGACCGCATATTCGGAACAGGTGGGATAAAACCTGCAGCTTTGGGGCAGTAACGGAGATAAAAACTTTTTATAAGAAATTATCAGCAGTATAAAAAATTTATTTAAAATCTTCATATCGTTAATAGAAACTCAAGTTCTCTTAATAACTGAATTTTGGAAGCGGGAAATTTTACGATTAATATTGCGCAATCTATCTTTTTAAGATTATACTGATTAAGTCTTATAAATTCTTTAATCTGCCTTTTTAATTTATTCCGTCTTACCGAATTTAAGAGCTTCCTTTTAAAAGTAATTAAAAATTTAAACCGGGGGGATTCGACGTAAAATATGACCGAAACTTTTTGGGGTTTTTTATTTCCCTGCTTAAAAATATAATTTATAAATTCTTTATCTTTTAATTTAAAAAATTCGTTTAATTTAAAATTTATTTTAGGCATCTTAATGCATAAAACTTATTTAGAGCTAATGACCGGAACCAGTATTTTGCGCCCCTTTCTCCTGCGTCTCGATAAAACCAACCTTCCGTTCTTTGTGCTCATTCTGCTCAAAAAACCGTGGGTTCTTTTTCTCTTTAATTTACTCGGTTGAAATGTGCGTTTCATAAGATTTGCTCCAAACTAAATATTATATTAAAATTATGGCAAATTTTTATTAAAGCAAATTAGTATTAAGATGTCAAGTTTTTTTTATTTTCAATTTAACCCGTAACTTATGATAATATATGGATAGATGAGGGCTTTAATTAATTAACATATTGATTTTACAAGAAATAATTTGATAAAATTTAATTGAAATATATTTAAAAATTTGATAATGTTGATTTGTCTAATTTTATTTATAATTTAAGTCTAAAAAATAAAAGGGAAATTAGCGCAGATTTATTATAAAATTGATAGTCTAAGTTCTCGCAATTATTATACTATTTGAGTTATCAACAATTGTTGGCAACTCTGTTTAATTTTAATATTCCTATCTTTAATAAAAATTTTTAAATATATTTTATGGATAAAGTCGAGCCCTTGCTTGAAGAATTAAAAAAAGAAATCGGCGCCAGTAATTTTAATATATGGTTTAACACTACCGATATATATTTAAATAATAATACTTTAATATTTTCCGTTCCTAATAAATTTTTTAAAGACATTATCAATGAATCATATAAAGAAACTATTTTAAATATCTGGAAAAATTTAGATAACCGGGAAGAACTTAATTTTATTTACAATATCAACGAAAGTCCCGAAACGGTCAATGCCGGAGAAAACAATATTAATATCCCTGAAATAAAAAATAATAATTTAGACAATTATATTTTAAGTAAATCGGCGGATACAGAAAAAATTTCAGAAAATAAAAAAAACTTAAAAAAAACTTACCTAAACGTAAATCCAAAATATACTTTTGAAAATTTTGTTATAGGCTCGGGCAACCAATTTGCTCACGCGGCAAGTTTTGCGGTCGCCAATCTGCCGGGCCAGACATATAATCCTATGTTTATTTACAGCGACGTCGGACTCGGCAAAACGCACCTGCTTAACGCTATTGCAAATAAGATAATAAAAGAAAAAAATTTAACCGTATATTTAGTTTCATCCGAAAAATTTACCAACGAAATGATTACGTCTATCAGGGACGATAAAATGGTTGAATTTAGAAACAGGTATAGAAACGTAGATGTTCTGCTTATTGACGATATACAATTTATTGCCGGAAAAGAAAGAACCCAGGAAGAATTTTTTTATACTTTTAACGCCTTATATGAAAATCAAAAACAGATAGTGGTATCAAGCGATAAAATACCTAAAGATATAGTAAGTTTAGAGGAAAGGATAAGGTCAAGATTTGAATGGGGATTAATAGCCGATATCCAGCCTCCGGATTTTGAAACCCGCGTTGCCATTCTTAAGAAAAAAGCCTTATTGAATAATATTAATTTCCCCGATGATGTTTTAAACCTTTTAGCCAATAAAATCAGTTCCAATATAAGGGAATTAGAAGGAGCGATGATTAAAATATCGGCATATTCGTCTTTTACCGGAAAACCTATTACTATTGACCTTGCAATCGAAGCGACGTCAAATTTACTCAAGGAAAATGAAAAAGTTATAACGGCGGAAAATGTTATAAAATCCGTATGTAATTATTTTAATATTAAAATAGGCGATATTAAATCAAATAAAAAATTAAAAGAATTCGTGGAACCCCGTCAAATCGCCATGTATTTAATAAGAAATTATACGGAATTATCGTTTCCAGAAATAGGCGATAAATTCGGCGGTAAAGATCATTCTTCTATAATTTATGCGGTAAATAAAGTTAAAAAGAATTTAAATAACGATGAAGGGTTAGAAAAAATATTAAATAATATTATTAAAATGATAAAAAAATAATATATAACTATGTTTAATTTATGTTTAATTTTTTTATGCAAAAAAAATTAAACAATTTTATTAAAAATATATAGTAAAATTACACAGGTTTGTAAGTATTAATATGTTTATAATTATAATTACTTAAGTATTTATAAACTTTTTAAACGCTACTATTACTATTAATGTTTTTTAAATTAATTAATAAAAATAATAAAAGGCTCGGCTAATTATGTTGAATTTTAAAATTAAAAAGCAAATTTTTTTAAATTGTCTGTCGGCGGTTCAGGGAGCTTCCGAGAAAAAAGGCTCAATGCCGATAATTTCTAATTTGCTTATAGAAAGCGTAGAAAATAATTTAATTAAAGTAAGCGCTACCGATTTAGAAATCAGCATTGTAACATACTGTAACGCCGAAATTATATCCGAAGGCAAAACAACGGTAAATTCAAAAAAAATATATAATATTATAAAAGAATTTCCGGAAGGTAAAGAAAAAAAGGATGAAGATTTATTTATAAAATTTATTGAAAATGAAGCGGGTGTAGTTACTATAAGCTATAAAAAAACGGTTTTTAAATTAACTACCGTTCCGGCAAGCGATTATCCTACCATTATAGATTTTGAATCGGAGGATAATTTTAATATCGAATTGAAAACCTTTAAAACGCTTATTAGCAAAGTAATACTTTCTACTGCGGCATCGGAAGATACAAAAAGAAACCTCACGGGAGTTTATTTTGTTTTAGAAGAATTAGACGGCAAAGATTATCTTAGATTGGTTGCAACCGACGGGCATAGATTATCTTTAGCCCAATCCGGAATTAATTATAACGGGGGAAAAAACAGCGGGATTTATGATTTACTAAAAATAGGCGTTATAATCCCAAGAAAAATTTTAACCGAAGTTTTAAAACTAGACAAAGAAGGTTTTATTAAAATTTTAATAAATTCCAATAATGTAATTTTTGAATTTGAAAAACAATCCGATAACTTAAATAAAAATACTAAACTCATATCCAGGCTTATAGAAGGAAAATTTCCGGATTATAATACCGTTCTTCCTAAAGACGGCTATAAAACTTCAATAATTAACACGAAAAATTTTTATAATTCTATTAAAATGGTTTCACTGCTTGCCGAAGAAAAAAGTCATTCGATAGAGTTGAGTTTTAGTGAAAATAATCTATTAATTAAAACGGTTAATACAAATATAGGAGAAGGAAGCGACGAATTGGAAATTAATTATAAAGGCGAACCGATAAGTATTAAATTAAATTCGAGATATATTATGGATTTTATTTCAAATATTACCGAAAATAACTTAAGCGTCAAGTTTAATACTATTTATACTCCTTTTGTTATCGAACCGTATATAATATCGGAACATGCGTCCGACGGTAACGATAATACCGGTAAAACGAATAATAACGCAGTTAAGCCAATGCAGGTTATAGGCATATTTATGCCGATGAGATATTAATTGAAATATTAAAATAAGAGGGTTGTGAATGAGCGGCGAAGCGGAATATAAAAGTTCGGATATTCAGGTATTAGAAGGTCTCGAAGCTGTAAGAAAATTACCCGGAATGTATATAGGTTCAACGGGGATAGAAGGTATGCACCACTTAGTTTACGAGGTGGTTGACAATAGTATTGACGAAGCGCTTGCAGGATATTGTAAAAATATATTTGTGCGCATTAATATTAACGGCTCTATCACCGTAGAAGACGACGGAAGGGGTATTCCCGTCGATATTCACCAGCCCCAAGGCGTTTCCGCCGCCGAGGTTGTTCTTACAGTCCTTCATGCGGGCGGCAAGTTTGATAAAAAATCCTATAAAGTGTCTGGAGGTCTTCACGGCGTCGGTATTTCCGTCGTAAATGCCCTGTCCCAAAAATTAGATATGGAAATCTATCGCGACGGATATGTTTACAGGCAGAGCTACAGCAAGGGGATACCGCTCGGCAGGCTTGAAAAAAGCGAAAAGACAAATAAAAGGGGCACTTCTATTACCTTTATTCCCGACTACGAAATTATGGAATATAATAATTTCGATTTTGATATTTTATCTAATAGATTAAGGGAGCTTGCTTTTCTAAATGCCGGAATACGTATAAATATAATAGACGAAATTAATAATAAATCGCATGATTTTAAATATGACGGCGGCATTAAATCTTTTGTCGAGTATATAAATCAAAATAAAAATGCCATTATTAAAGAACCTATTTTTATAACCGCAAAAAAGGACGATGTTATAACGGATATAGCTCTTCAGTATAACGACGGATATTCGGAAATATTATATTCTTACGTAAACAATATAAATACAAAGGAAGGCGGAACCCACTTGGTCGGTTTTAAGTCGGCGTTAACGAGGGTTATAAATAATTATTATATTTCTAACGCGAATAATTTTAAAGACAGGGGCGGCAAGCGTAACGAAACAATACAGATATCGGGCGACGACGTAAGAGAAGGCTTGATAGCGGTTGTAAGCGTTAAAATGCCTAATCCGCAGTTTGAAGGTCAGACCAAAACAAAGCTCGGCAATAGTTTCATCAAAGGCGTCGTCGAATCGTTAATAAATGAAAAATTAACCGAATTCTTCGATGAAAATCCCCAGACGGCAAAAATTATAGTCGAAAAAGCCTTAGATGCCGCAAGAGCCAGAGAAGCCGCAAGGAAAGCAAAAGAACTCGTCAGGAGAAAAAGTCTATTGGACTTTTCGTCTTTACCCGGTAAATTGGCGGACTGTCAGGAAAAAGACCCTTCTCAGTGCGAAATATATATAGTCGAAGGCGATTCCGCGGGCGGGAGCGCCAAACAGGGAAGAGACAGAAAATATCAGGCGATACTTCCCTTAAAAGGGAAAATTTTAAATGTAGAAAAAGCCAGGCTTGAAAAAATGCTCGGTTCGGATGAAATCAAGATATTAATTACCGCGCTGGGCGGAGGTATCACGTCGGGATCTTCAAAAAAAGAAGAAAGTTTTTTTAATCTCGAAAAACTCAGATACCATAAAATAATTATAATGACCGATGCCGATGTTGACGGATCGCATATAAGGGCGCTTCTTCTGACCTTTTTTTACAGATATATGAAAGAAGTTATTGAAAACGGCTATCTTTATATAGCCCTGCCCCCTCTTTACAGGGTTAAAAGAGGTAACAGCGAATCCTATCTTAAAGACGAAGAAAGCCTGGATGCTTTTCTTGTAAACGAATCCCTCAATTCTCTTAGCGTTTACAGAAAGCAACATAATGCTGCAGACCTTATTTTAGATAAAAAATGGGTTAAAGAATTGATAGATAAAATAAAAAACTACAAAAATTTAATTAATAAATTAAACAAAACCCATATAAGTAAAATAATAACGGAATACTTATTAAATAACGATATAACATCTAAAGATTTATTAAAAGACGGCGCATCCGATAAATTAAACGGCATGATTAGTTTTTTGAAAAATGAAGGACATGAGGTAAATTTAATAAATGATGAAGATTTTGAAGACTACAGTAAAACAATTATTCGATTTAAGAATTTCATTCCTTCAGCCTGCATAGACAAAAAGTTTTTAGAATCCGTCGATTATAAAACAATTTATAATTTGGACAAAGAAATAAAATCATTAGAGCTTTTAAATGTAATTATCGTTGCCGATTCTAAAAAATATGAAGTGAAAAACATGAACGATCTTTACGATATTATTAAATCCAAGGCGCCTCAGAATATATCGATTCAAAGATATAAGGGTCTTGGAGAGATGAACCCCGACCAGCTTTGGCAGACTACTATGAATAAGGAAACGAGGACGTTAAGAAAAGTAAATATAAACGACCTAATAGAGGCGGACGGCATGTTCGACATTCTTATGGGCGACAAGGTCGAACCGAGACGGAAGTTTATAGAGGATAACGCGCTAAACGTAGTAAACTTAGACGTTTAATTTTTAGGCTTAACGGTTTTCTTAACGGCTGACTTTAAGGAGGTTGTAGATTTTTTAGGCTTAACGTTAACGGGCTTTTTGCCGGCAGTCGCCGCAGTTTTTATATTTTTGACCGTTTTTCTTTTCGCCGCTTTCTTTTCGCCGCTTTTTTTATCTTCGATAATGTTATTTGCTTCAAGTTGCGTATGTCCGGCATCGTCGCCGCTAAGCGGATTAATCTGGTCTTTTAAATTGGACGAAGCGTTTCTAAACTCCCTTAAACCCTTGCCTATGGTTTTCCCCAGCTCAGGCAGTTTCGAGGGTCCAAATATTAATAATGCTATTATAGCGATAATAATTAATTCGGGAGCTCCGATTCCAAACATTTTTGCCTCTCTTTTAAATTGATTATATAATAATTTATTAAAATATTCAAATTTCTTTTATGCTATACGTAAACGATATTTTTTACAGCATTCAAGGAGAATCCTCTTTTGCGGGGTATCCGTGCAAGTTTGTAAGGCTTGCGGGATGCAACCTTAAATGCGGCTATTGCGATACTAAAGAGTCCTTGGATATTAATAATTCCAGCCTATTAAGCATCGGCGAAATAATAAGCGCTTTACATTCTATCGGGGGCGGCAACAATATAAGGCTTATAGAGATAACGGGCGGCGAGCCCCTGCTTCAGGAAGAGGTATTTGACCTTTTTAATGAACTTATTAAATTAAATTATTTCGTTCTGTTAGAAACCAACGGAACGATAAGTTTAAAAAAAGTACATAAAAAAGTCGTTAAAATTATCGATGTTAAATGTCCTTCAAGCGGTTTTTCAAAAGAATTTAATTACGAAAATTTAAAATATATAGGCGTGTCCGACGAGGTAAAGTTTGTTATAGGAACGAATGAAGATTACTATTTTGCAAAAGATTTTTTAAAAATAAATAAAATTAAAACCGGTAAATTAATATTTTCTGCGGTTGAAGGCTCAATGTCTTCAAAAGAACTGGCGGAAAAAATTTTAAAAGACGGTTTGAACGTTAGATTAGGAATACAACTGCATAAAATCTTGCGGCTTAAATAGCGCAATGAAGCATTAAGCCGTCATTTTTCCGCCCTTACCCGACAAAGTCATAATATTATTAAAAACGAAAATGCAAATTCCTATAAACTCCATAGAAGCAAATAAACCAAGAATTAAAGCAGGATAAAATCCCGATATAGCATCGTTAGAAATAATCCAAGTTGAAGCCATTCCCATTAAGCCGATATTGGTCAGGTAAAATTGAACGGTTACAAGAAACTCGCTGTATAGTTTAAATCCGCTGAATCTCGGCAGAACGTGGTAGCCGACCGAATAAATCATCATAGCGATAAATCCGAGTAAAAGAAAATGCACATGCGCTAAAAGCAGATATCCTATCGATTGCGGATATACCGCCATAATTAAGCCTAAACCCGTCCCTATTACCAGATAAAGCAGGGAAGCTACAGTAAAATATCTTATTATGGGACTCATAATGATAATATTCTATCAAATAAATTTATAAATTTTTATGATTAATGTCACATTTATTTACGTTTTAAATTTTTATAATATTTGCAGTAGTTTTTTAAAAAGCAGTCGGAGCATTTCGGGTTTCTTGCGGTACAGTAAGTCCTTCCATGGTGGATCAGCCATCTGTGCATTTTCATCCACAGGCTTGAAGGTATTATTTTGGTCAGGTCGTCTTCGGTTTTTTCCGGCGTATTCGAATCTGCCAAGCCTATGCGGTTTGCAACCCGAAAAACATGGGTATCCACCGGAAACCGGGCTTCGTTAAAATATGTGCCGAGTATGACGTTTGCCGATTTTCTTCCCACGCCCGGAAGGGATATTAGGGCGTCGAAATTTTCGGGAACGGCGTCGTTATATTTTTCGGCAAGGATTTTTGAAGCCCCTATTAGATTTTTAGCCTTATTACGAAACATGCCGCAGGTTTTAATTTCTTCTTCGAATTCTTTAATTTTTTTTTCTGCGAGATCGGAAGGTTTAACGTATAGCTTAAAAAGATTATCCGTTATTATATTGACTCTTTTATCGGTGCACTGGGCGGAAAGAACGACGGCGATTAAAAGCTGAAAAGCGTTGCTGAAGTTTAAAAATGGTTTTAAATCGCCGTAATTTTTTTCTAACAGATTTATAATAGAAGCCGTATCTTTATCTTTCAATATTTTTCGGCAATCTTATAATATTTCAAAAACATTAAAAAAATATGGAATTTCAAATTTTGCGGATTCTGATGAATCCGACCCATGTACGACGTTTCTTTCGATGCTTTCGGCAAACATTTTTCGTATGGTGCCGTCTTTGGCGTCCTTAGGATTTGTAGCGCCCATAATGTCCCTATTTTTCAATATCGCGTTTTCGCAGGATAAAACCATCGGAATAATCGGACCTTCTGTCATAAAAGCGACTAAACTGTTAAAAAACGGCCTTTCTTTATGAATATAATAAAAACCTTCAGCCTGTTTTTTAGTAAGGTGAACTTTTTTTACGGCTTTAATTTCAAAGCCGTTTTCTTCGAATATCGAAATAATTTTTCCCGACAGTCCTTTTTTGACCCCGTCCGGTTTAATAATTGAAAGCGTTTGCTCCGTCATTAGATAAGCCCCTTTTTATTTATTTGTTATTTTTGATTTCTTTTCCTAATCTAAAACCGATTTCAAGGGCTTTCCTGTTATAATCTTCGAATCCTTTAGGTACCCTTTTCATCAATGCCTGTTCAATCGAATCGTGGGAAACTATGCCGGAGAGTTCAACGAGAACGCCCAGTGCAATAATATTTAATCCTAAAAGCTTCCCCAGTTCCTCCCTTGCGGATTTAACCATATCTATCATATACAGCTTCCCTTTTGCTTTTGATAAGTCTGTTACAAGCTCTTTGTCCGCTATAACGATACCGCCGTCTTTGACGTCGTCTATATATTTATTGAAGGATTCCTGAGTCAGCGAAACCATATAATCAACCTTTGTAGCTTTTGGATACTCTATCGGGTCGTCCGATATGATTACTTCGGATTTGCTTGAGCCCCCTCTTGCTTCGGGACCGTAAGACTGGGTTTGAATCGCATTTTTATTTTCATAAATTGCCGCCGCATCAGCCAGTATAATTCCGGCCAATATTAATCCCTGACCGCCGGAACCTGAAAACCTGAATTCAATTCTGTCGCTCATATTTTGATTACCCTCTTTTAAATTATTTTGTTTTTATCGATTCCATTTTTTTATAATATTCCGAGCTGTACTCCGGTTTATCGGTTTTTTCAAACAAAACTCCGGTTTTAAATCTTCCCGCCAATTCTTCGGCAGATATATTTTCGGCCGAACGTGCGGCAACCGCTTTTTCTTTTTGATATTTAATCATATCTACCGGAGATTTCATTTTATTTCTCCTTCCGTATGAAATATGGCAGTTAGTGATAACGTCGAGTACCGAAAAACCTGTATGAGTCAGCGCATTGACCATGAATTTTTCAAGCTGAACGGCATGATATGAAGTTGAACGGCCGACCCATGTAGCTCCGGCGGCCTGCGCCAGATTGCACACGTCGAAAGGAGATTCTATATTTCCGAAAGGCGTGGTAGTCGAATAGCTGTCTAAAGGCTGAGTGGGGGAATATTGTCCGCCCGTCATTCCGTAAGTGTAGTTGTTAAAAACGATTAAAGTCATGTCTATATTTCTTCTCGCGGCATGAATAAAATGGTTTCCGCCAATCGCTAATGCATCGCCGTCGCCGGAAATCGTAATGACTTTAAGCTTAGGCTTATACATCTTGATTCCAATCGCAAATGTCAGCGCTCTTCCGTGCGTAGTGTGAATCGTGTTAAAATCTACATATCCGGGAAGTCTTGAAGCGCATCCTATGCCGGATGTTATAACTACCTCGTCCTTGGAATAGCCGCATTTATGAATAGCCCTTAACAGCGCCTTAAGAATAATTCCGTCTCCGCAACCGGGGCACCAGATATGCGGCAGTGTATTTTTTCGAAGATAATAATCGTAATCAAATTTCGTTTTTATCATTTGCTAAATCTCCTAACTCAGGTTAAAAATTAATTAAAGTTGCGATACTTCTTTTATTTTCGCATATATCTGGTCGGGCGTAATCGGTTCGCCGTTGGCGATATTTAACCCATACACATTGGCTCCGCAGGCATTTCTTTGAACTTCTAAAATTACCTGCCCCATATTCATTTCCACAACCAAAATTTTTTTAATCTTTTTCGAAAGATTTGAAACCTGTTCATCGGGAAACGGCCAGATAGTAATAGGCCTGAACATTCCTGCTTTAATGCCGGCAGCCCTTGCCATAGTTATAGCCTGTCTTGCAGACCTTGAAGTAGAGCCGTAAGCGACGATAAGAATATCGGCATCCTCCGTTTGAAATTCCTCGAATTTTTCGATATCCTTAATGTTTTTATAAATTTTATCTATCAGCCAATTTTCGGCATTTTGAATAACATCTATTTTTTGGGAAGGGAAGCCGGTTTCCCCGTGTATAAGGCCCGTTACATGATAACGGTATCCTTCTCCCATAGGAGCCAGCGGAGTCACTTTGCCTGAAGTAAAATTATACGGATTATATTTTTCAGGCGGTACGTCCGGCAATTTAACGTCGATTATGTCAACATCGTTTTTATCCGGAATGACAACCTTTTCTCTCATGTGTCCGATTATTTCATCGGTTAAAATTATAACGGGAGTCCTGTACTTTACGGCAAGATTAAATGCCCTTATTGTTTCGTAAAGAGATTCGTTGACGCTTGAAGGGACGATAGCGATAATTGCATGGTCTCCATGGACGCCCCATTTTGCCTGCATAATATCGCTCTGAGCGGAAAGAGTGGGTAGTCCGGTTGAGGGACCGCCCCTCATAACATTTACGATTACGCAGGGAATTTCGCACATAGAAGCGTAACCGATGTGCTCCTGTTTCAATGAGATACCCGGGCCGGACGATGCCGTAATTGCTTTTGCGCCGCACAGCGCCGCACCGAGAACCGCTCCTAAAGCGGCAATTTCATCTTCCATCTGAAGAAATACCCTGCCTATTTTTGGAAGTTTATTTGATAGTATTTCTGCTATTTCTGTTGACGGCGTTATAGGATAGCCGGCAAAAAAATCACATCCGGCTATAAGAGCTCCTTCTGCAACCGCTTCATTTCCCTGCATTAGTTTTATATTTTTATTCATTGCCATATTATTCCTCCGTTATTAACTTTTTATTCTACGCTAATTGAAAAATCGGGACAAAGATACTCGCAAATATTACATTTTGTGCACTTAGAAATATCGATGACCTCCGCTACCTCTTTATTCATTACAAGGACTGCTTCGGGGCAGAATGCCACGCAGATCTCGCAACCTTTGCAGTAGTTAACGATAATGTCTATTTTAACGTCTTCTTTTTTGCCTTTTCCCGAAACTTCTTTTATAGTAATATTATTCTTTGTTTTGATTTCCGTTTCTATGCCCTCGCATACATTATAATTTGTTAGTGTAGCCGTTGAGTTATTTGAATTTTTATTATCTTTTTCAGGCACATCAGCCTCCTACTAAAATATTTAATTAAATTAATTAAAAAATAACATTAGTTTTATAAATTTAAAGCTTTTTTAGTCGTTTCCGCGATGACCGAAGGGTTGTCGGCGATATATATACCGTTCATTTCCAAAGTTTTAAGTTTTTCCGATGCTGTACCTTTGCCGCCCGAAATTATTGCGCCCGCATGCCCCATTCTTTTACCGGCGGGAGCTGTTTTCCCCGCTATAAACCCTATTACCGGCTTTTTCATATTGTTTTTAATAAAATCCGATGCTTCTTCCTCTGCCGTTCCGCCGATTTCCCCTATCATAACTACGGCTTTTGTTTCAGGGTCGTCCTCGAACTTTTTTAAAAACGTTATAAAAGGAGAACCTATTATCGGGTCGCCGCCTATGCCTATGCAGGTAGTTTCGCCTAAACCGGCTTTGGTCAGTTGATTAACCGCTTCATACGTCAGAGTGCCGCTTCTCGATAAGACCCCGACGCTCCCTTTTTTGTGAATAAACCCGGGCATTATGCCGATTTTACATTCATCTGCGGTAATAATTCCGGGGCAGTTAGGACCTATCATAATAGATTTTGAGCAATTAAGCGCCGCTTTGACGTTAAGCATATCCATAACCGGTATTCCTTCCGTGATACATACTATTAAAGGAATTTCGGCTTCGACGGCTTCGATGACGCTTGCCGCCGCAAAACCTGCGGGAACGAATATCATTGTGGCGTCTATCCTGCATTCCTTTTTTGCTTCTTTTATTGTATTGTAAACCGGAATAGAATCGTTGAATAACGTTTTGCCTTTAAAAGGCGTTACCCCGGCTATAATTTTAGTTCCGTATTCAATGCACTTTTGGGCATGAAAGGAACCTTCTTTTCCGGTTATTCCCTGAACAAGAACGTTGGTATTTTTATTTACGAGAATACTCATAAAATTAATCCTTTAATAAATTAAATTAGCCGTTAACGATTTTTGAAATCTTTTGCGCTCCGTCCGCAAGACTGTTTGCGGAAACGAAATTCATTCCGGAATTTTCGATTATTTTAGCGGCTATATCGGCATTGGTGCCTTCAAGCCTTACGACCACGGGAAGTTTTAATCCGATATTTTTTGCAGCCGCTACTACGCCTTCCGCAACCATATCGCATTTAACTATTCCGCCGAAAATATTTATGAATATTCCTTTTACGTTTTTGTCCGACAAAAGAATGTTGAATGCCGTTTCTACCCTCTTGCTGTCGGCAGTTCCTCCGACGTCTAAAAAGTTTGCCGGAGTCGCGCCGAACTCTTTGATAGTATCCATAGTAGCCATTGCAAGACCGGCTCCGTTTACCATGCACCCGACGTTTCCGTCCAGTTTGATATAATTTAAGCCTACGCTTTTGGCTTGCACTTCAAGCGGCTCCTCTTCGTTTTCGTCGATTAAATCTTTAAAGGCGGGATGTCTGAAATCCGCATTATCGTCTAAAATTATTTTTGCGTCAAGCGGTATAAATTCGCCGGAACCGGTCAGTATTAAAGGGTTAATTTCCAGCATCGACATATCTTCGCCCATAAAAGCGCCGTATAAAAGATTGATAAGTTTGGAGAATCCGCCGTGAAGATTTTTATCTATTCCTAAGAATAAAGATATTTCAAGTATATGGTAGGATTTTAATCCGTATAAAGGATTAATCGAAACAGTCAAAATTTTTTCGGGATTGTTTTTGGAAACTTCCTCTATTTCCATCCCGCCCTCGGCACTGACAACAAAGGCTATTCCCGCATTTTTCCTGTCTATCGTAAGGGATAAATAAAATTCTTTTATTATTTCGGCGCCTTCTTCAACCAAAACCTTTCTAACCGTCTTGCCTTCTTTTCCCGTCTGGGCAGTGACCAAATTCATCCCGAGCATTTTTTCGGCTATAGATTTAGCTTCATCCGCCGATTTGGCAATTTTAACTCCGCCGCCCTTACCTCTGCCGCCGGCATGAACCTGAGCTTTTACGACGGCTACCGTAGAAAGCAAGCTTTTATAAGCATCGTAAACTTCTTCCGGTTTATGGCATAAAATAGACCGCAGGGTTTTTACCCCGCGTTTACTTAAAAGTTCTTTAGCTTGGTATTCGTGAATATCCATAACAGTTCCCGTTTTATTGTATTCTTA
>JAJXXD010000093.1 GCA_021781285.1 bacterium
AAAAATGCTTGAAGAAGTCGGCAAAAAAACCGGAACAATCAAGGTTGCGAAATTTTATCACGAACTCGTAAATTCATTAATTTCGCTCGGAGTCAAAAGAGACTTTGAAGATAGTTCGTCCGATAACGTCAAACCTCTTTACAGCACGTTAAAGTAAATTAAATTGCAGTATAATAAAAAATTACTCCTTTAGTCTCTACCGCATTTGTCGAGACTAAAGGAGGTTTCGTTTGAAAATTTAAAATTAGAATAAAAAAGGAGCGCAAATTTATGTCTGAAACTGTTTCCCAAAAAGAATGGCGCAGCGCCATTACGTCGAATCAGGACGGCAAAATTCTTATAAGAGGCTATAATCTAGACAATTTAATAGGCAGTAAATCTTACGCCGAGGTATGCTTCTTGCTTTTAAAAGGCGAACTTCCAAATCAGAACGAAGCCAAAATGCTCGATGCAATCTTCGTTTCGTGCATAGATGCAGGCATAGCGACGCCTTCCGCCGTAGCCGCAAGAACGGTATTTTCGGGAGGAAATTCTCTTAATGCCGCCGTAGCCGCGGGAGTTCTGACTCTCGGCGATGCGCATGGAGGGGCTATAGAAAAAGCCGCCAAAATGTTTCAGGATTATTTAAAGGGCAAAGAAGGGCTTAAAGACAATGATATAAAAGAAATGGCGGCAAATATAGTGGAAGATGCGCTCAAAAATAAAAAAAGGCTTGCCGGTTACGGACATAAACTACATACCGTCGATCCGAGGACTAAAAGACTCTTAGACGTCGCTAAGGACTTAAACTTTGGCGGTAACTACGTTAAGCTTGCCGTCGGAATCGCGGACGAGTTCAGGCTTAAAAAGCCGGAACAGAAACTCCCTCTTAACGTTGACGGCTGTATCGCCGCAATAATTTCCGATATGGGTTTCGATTACAGGCTCGGCAAAGGTTTCTTTATTATCGCCCGTTCCGCCGGACTCGTCGGTCAGGTTTTCGAGGAATGGATGAGGGAAAAACCTTTCAGAAGATTGGCTTCAAACCTTCACGAATATGATGGAGTGCCGGAACGCGGATAAAAAAAGATTACTTTATTTAATTATCCATCAGGGGGGGCAGACTTAAGTCTGTCCCCCCTTTTTTTTCAATAAAAAGGAGGGACAGTTCAAATCTATATTGAAATTTATAAATCGATGTAGTATAATATGTATATATGATATATACATATATTCATTGCATTTAAGGAGACGGTTTATGACGACCCAGATGATTATTAAAATTAATGCCGAATTAAAAGATAAAGTTGCAAGCATCGCTTTTTCGGAAAGAAAAAACTTAAGCGAGGTAGTAAGGGAGTTGCTTGAAAATTACGTTAACGAAAGAGATATCGAAGGATATATAGACGAATTATGGTCGAATATAGGTAAAAAAATGGCTTCTAAAGGCGTTACTTTGGAGAATGTCGAATATGCCGTTAAAAAAGCGAGAAAAAAAAAGAATAAAGGTCGTAATTGATACGAATGTTTTTATTTCGTCTTTTTTTGGAGGCAATCCAAGAAGAATTATTTCATATTGGGAAAAAGGGGAAATAATATGGTGCGTTTCAAAATCGATAATAGACGAATATATAGAAATTTTAAAACGGCTCGGTTTAAAAAATGAAAAAGAATTAGACGATTTATTAAATTTATTTGCAAAAGGATTTAATTTAATATATTCCGCAAATACCCCGCACCTACAAATAGTAGATGATGACCCCGACGACGATAAATTTATAGAGTGTGCCGTTGCATTAAAAAGTAATTATGTTATATCCGGAGATAAGCATTTAACATCTTTAAAGGAATATATGGGTATTAAAATACTCACGCCTTTGGAGTTTATAGAATATATGACATATTAAAACGGGATACGAAATATTTTATCATTATTCTCGAAATTAAGATGATATATAACGATTTTATTTATTGAAATTAAATTTTTTCACTGCTAAAATAAAAAGAAAAATATCTTACGGGACAGACTTAAGCCAACCCCCGTAATAAATTTAAATATAAAATAAGAGAGGAGCAGTTATGGACGATAAAGCGTTGACTATTGAATTTGCCAGAGTTACGGAGCATGCCGCCATATCGGTTGCAAGATTTATCGGCAGAGGCGACGAAAAAGCGGCGGACAGGGCGGCCGTGGAATCCATGAGAGACTCCCTTAATTATATCGACATAGACGGCACTATCGTTATCGGCGAAGGCGAAAGAGACGAAGCCCCCATGCTTTATATAGGGGAAAAAGTAGGCAACGGAAAAGGGCAGAAGGTCGATATAGCCGTTGACCCGTTAGAAGGAACTACTTTAGCCGCTACGAGCGCGCCTAATGCTATCGCCGTAATGGCTATAGGCGACCATGGGAACTTTCTTCATGCCCCCGATACCTATATGCAGAAGATAGCCATAGGACCTAAAGCTAAAGGCGCTATCGACATTAATCTTTCTCCGACTGAAAATCTTCATAGAATTGCGGATGCCCTGAACAGATACGTCGAAGACCTTACCGTTATAATTCTTAACCGCGAAAGACATAAAGCCTTAATAGAAGAAGTGAGAAAAGCCGGAGCAAGAATCCGCCTTATTCAGGACGGAGACGTTGCGGGAGCCATAGCAACCGCCAAAGAAGACTCTGGAATCGACGTTCTTATGGGTATCGGCGGCGCGCCGGAAGGAGTTCTCGGCGCGGCGGCATTAAGATGCGTCGGAGGCGATATGCAGGGCAGGCTTGCTTTCAGAAACGAAGACGAAAAAGAGCGCGCCCTTAAAATGGGAATAAAAGATTTAAATAAAGTTTACGGAATTCAAGAGCTTGCCGCCGGCGACGTGATATTCGTCGCAACCGGCGTAACCAACGGCGATTATCTCAAAGGCGTCGAATTTTTTCACGGCGGCGCAAAAACATATTCGGTGGTTATGAGGTCAAAAACCGGAACCATAAGATACATCGAGGCAAACCACTATTTTAATTACAAAGAAATAAAATAACGCTCCGAACTGTGCACCCAAATCCCGATTTATAAAATATTAATAAATTCTAATATTTCGTCATTGCGAGCGTAGCGAAGCAATCTCGTTTTAGATTGGTTAGCTGCGCTCGAGTTAGCTGCGCTGGACTTCGTCCGTCCGCTATGCTCGCAATGACGAAATAGTGCGCCCGCAATGACATTATTAAGTAATTCAGGTAATTCATATGTAAAAATTTCTAAATCGGGATTTGGGTGTGCAGGCATTGACATCGCAAATTAATGGTATAATTAAAATAGTATATTTATATCGTTAAGGGACTTATATTACAAAAGGGGCGTCTTATGAAGGTTTTTATTACAGGCGGTACGGGGTTCGTAGGTTCGGTCGTAACCGAAAAAATTAAATCTTCGGGCGCTTCCGTTACGCTTCTGGAGCGCAATAAAAAGAAAATTCCGCACTTAAAAGAACTGGGCTTTGAAGTTTTCGAGGGAACGCTTGAGGAAAAAGACGCCGTTAACGGTTTTCTGTCCGCAAATAAATTTGATGCCGTAATAAATCTTATAGGTATAATAAGAAGCCTCCCCGGTTTTTCATTTCAAAAGGTTCATGTGGATTATGTAAACGCATTATTGGGTCTGGCAAAGGAAAACGGCATAGAAAGATTTATTCATATGAGCGCGCTCGGCGCCGCTGAAGGCAGCGATTCCGAATATTTTTCGACGAAATACGAAGGTGAATCCCTCGTCAGAAATTCCGGACTGAAATGGACCGTTTTTCGTCCTTCTTTGATTTTTGGGAATAATGCAGGTTTTTTCGACGACCTCATCAATTTAGTAAAAACAAGAGCATTCGTTCCGATAATCGGAACCGGCGAAACCAAATTTGCGCCGATAGACGTCTTTTCCATAGCGGAGGCGTATAATAATTCTTTATATAACGAAAAAACGATAAATAAAGTATTTCAGTTGTGCGGTCCGGATATATACACGTTTGAAGAAATGATAGATCTAATTATGGAAATTTTTCCGCCGAAAAAACTAAAAATCCATGCCCCGTCTTTTATAGCCGAAAAGTCTTTAAATTTTATCGAAAAATTATCTCCGTCTTTATCTAAAAATGCGCCTATAACGTCGGATCAGATAAGGATGCTGAAGTACGATAATATCTGCGAAGGAGATATTGGCGGGCAGGACGAATCGTTCGGATTAAAAAGAACGCATTTAAAAGACTGGCTGAACGAATATTTAACTGCCGGAAAAGAATAAAAATAAATATAAGATATGCCGGACGAAAACGAAAAAATTTTGATAGTCCAGCTTGCAGACCCTGAAAAGGAGCCCGAAAAATCGATAGCGGGACTTATATTTGCAAGAACGCTGGCGGTAATGGAAAACGAGATTTACATATTCAGTATGGCTAGAGCCCCCCTGCTCTATACCAATGATGTTGCCGAAAATCCTCTTATAGATAAAAAATTTAAAGATTTGATGGCCGACAATATAACTGAATTATTAAAATATTATTCATCGGTTTCGATTTATATCTGCTCAAAAAGCAAAGAGCTTCTGTCGATAGACGAAAGTATGCTGATAAAGCCGTTTCAAATCGCCGGAATGCTTACTCTGCATAACTTAAAGCAAACCTCCGACCATACCTATTTCTTTTAGTAGATTTTCTTTATCTTTTGCCTGCATAAAATTAATTTTACATTTAATAAAAATATTTTTTTAAATTCGCTTGACTTTTAATAAAATCGATAATATTATTTAAGTGTGGTAAAAAGTGGTAAAAAGTGGTAAGCATTTAATTATATTAAAATAATAAA
>JAJXXD010000051.1 GCA_021781285.1 bacterium
ATTTTAATAGAAATTATTTGTAATATATTATAAAATTTTGACTATGAGTTATCCTATTTCGGCCATATTTTATATTTTAATATTATCATTATTTTTATTCTTTTTGTATATTTTTTTATATAAAAATATACAAATATTATTTACTAAAAATAAATTCAAAGAATATCAGGATAAAATAAAAAATTATTTATATATATTAAACAATATAATGGACGGACTGGCAATTATTGACGGCGAAAAAAATATTTTATTCGTCAACGGCGCTTTTAATAAAAACATAAGGTCCGTAAAAATCCAGCCAAATATTAAAGAATTCGATATTTTAACAAGAAATTTAGAGCTTAATTCTTTAATCGACGATGCCGTTTCGGATACAAATTTTAAATTTATCGAAAAGAAAATTTCATACTACGACAGAGCCGAAGAAAAAATAATTAACTGCATCATATTAAAAATAGAATCTTCTAACGAATACGCCGTTATCGTCAGAGATATAACATATCTCCAAAAAATAGAAAATGTGCGGACGGCATTTATCCAAAACATATCCCATGAATTAAAAACCCCTATAACGGCGATAACGGGTTTTACTGAAACGTTAAAAAACGGGGCTATCGATAATCCTGAAGTTAGAATTAAGTTTATCGATATAATATACAATCACGCAAAACGGCTTAATTATCTAATCGACGATTTAATAACCCTGACTAATATAGAAACCGAAAAATCCCGCGTAAAATATGAAAAAACCTTTATTAAATCCGACATAGAAGATTCATTGGTTCTATTCGAAAAAGAAATAAAAGAAAAAAATCTAACGGTAATTAATAATATATCCGATATCTCCTTTATTTCCGATCCGGTAAAAATTAATCAAATTATAACAAACTTAATTCAGAATGCGGTTAAATATACGGATAACGGCGGAACGATTAAGCTTGAAGGATACATTGCGGACTCTAAAGCCGCCGATGATTTTATTTCAAATACGGAAGGCGCTTCGGTTTTATGGGATAATCTTCCGCTCAAAAAAAACTTGGGAAAATTCTTTTTCTTTTCGATAGAAGATAACGGCAAAGGCGTAACCTACACTAATCTTTTAAGGCTCGGCGAGAGATTTTTCAGGGTTGACAGCTCCCATAACGATGACCGCCATAAAGGAACCGGGTTGGGTCTTGCAATTGTAAAACATACGCTAAAACTTCTTCAAGGCGGTGCAATAATTAAAAGCGGATTGGGCAACGGTTTTATATTTTCTTTTATAATACCGGAAGCTGAAAATAATTTTAAACAAAATTAAGTTTCGGGATAGAAGATATTAACTTGTTTTTATATAATAATTCCGAGTAAAGATTGAATCCTCCAATCTCGTTTTTTCCGAAATCAAAACTCAAACATTCCGTCCAGTAGTCTATGAGTTCTTCGTAAGATATAAATTTATATTCATCTAATTCCGATATAGACACGGCGGCTTCTCTGAGCCCTGAAACAGCCGTTTTTTTTGATTCGATAAGAAATTTGTATAGGATATCGAATTCATTCTTATTTTTATCGTAAGCTTCTTTGTTTATAATAAAAAGCGCGAAAACAAAAGGATAACCCGTATATCTGTACCATAAATCCGCCAAATCATAAGCAAAACAACCTTCCGGAATATGTTTTATCAGCTTTAAGGCGTTATTTCCTATATGTAAAAAAATCCCGCCTTTTATTGCTTCGCCGCCGGAAACCTGCCCGAGTTTCAGTTCTAATTTATCATTAGGCTTTAAAACCGTAAATTTTATTTTATTCAAATCCATTTTATATATTTCGGCGAGTAAAACTTTCAGAAGATTTATAGACGTAAGCGTTTCGGGAGTAACATATATCGTTTCGTTTTCGTTAAAATCTTCTATAGGCTTTGAGGAAAAAAGATAAATGCTTTTTACTTTTTTTTTGGAGCTTATGGAGAGGTTTGGAAATATATACGAATATTTATAATTTAAAATATAATAAAAAGAAGATGAAGGGCTGATATCTATATTTCCCGTTTCCAGTTCCCTGTTCAAAAAAGCGGGACTGCCGGAAACAAAATTCATAAAATTTATTTTGTTATCGTTTTTAAGCGCCTTTTTTAAATAATAATATATAGGATATACGTTAAGATAATTTATTTCTCCGATTCGAATCATTTACCGGCTCCGGTATTATCGATGCAGCTTAATTCGGATATTGCGGCATACAGATAATCGGGATTATATGTTTTTAGTTCTTCAAAAGTATGGTTGCCGGAAGCTACGCTGCAAATATGGATGCCCGCATTTTTTGCAGCCATTATATCTATCGGAGAATCGCCTATCAATATCGTAGAAGTTTTAGGGATAGCGGTTTTTTCGACAATTTTATTTATCATTTCGGGCGAAGGCTTCCCTTCGAGTCCGTCAAATACTCCATACACATAATCAAAAAGTTCGCCGATTCCCAGATGTTCCAATAGTTTTCTGGATATAGAGCCTGTTTTATTAGTCGCAACGCTTAAAGATTTCTTTTCTTTTTTTAGATATAAAAGAAGTTCCCCCGCTCCTTTAATTAAAGATGTTTTTTCAAAACATACCTCTTTATATCTGTTTCTAAAAACGGTTATCGCTTCTTCTTCATTTTCTTTTCCGAAAAGTTGTCCCAGAAGGCCTTCTAACGGGACGCCCACGTAAGAGTTAGACTCCTCAAACGTTATCTTTCTGCTTTGAAATTTGGAGAACACCGCATCAAAAGCATCGTTAATGGCCTCGAAAGAATCTATCAGCGTTCCGTCTAAATCAAAAATTATCGAATTATATTGTTTTAAAATTTTAAAAAACCTCTCATAAATTCCGCAGTTTCTTCGGGAACGGCGGTATTTATCGACATACCTGTTCCTATCTCGAAGCCTGCTTTCATCGTTAATCTGGGGATAATCCTCAAACTCCAGTGATAATAATCTTCTTTTTCATCGGCTATGGGCGGATTGTTAAATACGAAATTATAGTCCGGATCGTTCAAGGCATCATACATACCCTTAAGGATTTTTTTGACGATAACGGCCAGGGCTTTGATTTTATCGATAGATATATTCGAAAAACACGGTTCGTGCGATAAAGGCATTATCCATGTTTCGAAGGGACTCGTAGAAGCAAACGGATGAAAAACTATAAAATCGGCGGTTTGCAGTATGATTCTTCTTCCATCCACGATTTCAGCCTGTATCATATCGCAGAATATGCATCTGCCTACCTCGTCGTAGTAAAATCTTGCCTGGGATATATTGTTTCTTAGAGTAAGGGGGATTATCGGGGTGGCAATAATTTGCGAATGGGAATGAACTATCGACGTTCCCGCATTGGCACCGCTGTTCTTAAATATTATAATATATTTAAACTTAGAATTTACGCGTAAATTCAAGTATCTTTCCCTGTACATTAAAAAAAGCTCCTGTATCTGCTTATCGGAAAAAAACGGCAGTTGCTCGTTGTGTCTGGGCGTATCTATAACGACTTCATGCGCACCGATTCCGGGTTTTATTCTGAAAACTTCCGTAGCTCTCGGGAAAAAGTATCCGGAAAAATCTGGATTAACGGCTCTCACTCCCTCATATACTTGCGCATTTTCTTCAAAATTAAGGGAGAGAGCGGCAAATTTATTAGGAATAACCCTGACCCACCATCCCTTGGAGTTGGTATTTGTTCCGAGGGTTCTGTACGAAGCCGTCTCGTGAGGCGAAAGATATTCGTTTCCGGAACAAAACGGACAGTCCTTGGAATATTCCTGAAGATTCGCGGCATTATCTTTTTTGGATGAAAAATCACTGCCGAACTCATGAGGCCTTCTTCTTCTTTCGGTAGCAATTATAACCCATTCCCTCGTGGTAGGGTCCTGTCTTAATTCCGACATAGGTTATGAACTTATACTGTTTTTTATTTTAAACAAAAAATCACTCGACATAATTATTATACAAAAATTCATAAATTTTACAAGAATTATTAACCGCTCCGAAATCAAAAGGGATACCTTTATTCCAAACCGCGAAAGGCTCGTTTTGTTCTCCGCCTATACCGCCGTGGGCGCCCATCTGGTTTTCGAAATTAATTATATTTTTGCCGTCATATTCTCCGAATAATATTAAATCGCCTGTGTTTTTAAATTTAGAAAATATTTCTAAAGACAAAAATGCGGCGCTCCTTTCCTTAGCGTCTTTATAATTGCCCATAATATGTTTTATGGTGGGACATATATTTTTATGATTATTCAAATAATGCGAATATTCATAAAATTTTTTATCGACATTATCGTAAATAACGGCTTCTCCGCTGTTATTTACGCCTGCAACAAATCCTATGCCTTTTATACCGGCAAGCATTGCAGTCAATCCTTCGAATTTTTTTTCTACCCCCTCGACGGACATTCTATGCGGATTACCTGAAAAGTATATATTTGCCATGGGTCCGGAATCCATAATATAAATTATTTTATCGGTTGTTCTCCAGTCTAATTTTTCATCGTATTCATATTCTTTTTGTGACCTAATCCTGCCCGTAAACTTATTAAAAATTTTATTGCATGTCCCTTTCTTAAAAAAATCGCCGATATATAGAAACAATCTTTTAAAAACTGCGTTATAGCCCGTATCGAATTCATAAATTTTTAAATCCCGGGCGCCCATATAATCTTGAACCAGGGTATTTAACATT
>JAJXXD010000164.1 GCA_021781285.1 bacterium
AGATTATAGATGCGCCCGAGAAAGAATCGACTAAAAAATTTATGCTGCATTATAATTTCCCTCCTTTTTCCGTGGGAGAGGTCGCTCCCTTAAGGTCCCCCGGCAGAAGAGAGATAGGACACGGGTCGCTTGGCGAAAAAGCGCTCAGATATGTAATTCCGTCCGCGGAAGAATTTCCTTATACGATAAGATTAGTTTCCGAGATACTCGAGTCTAACGGTTCTTCTTCTCAGGCCACGATTTGCGGAGGCACATTGTCCTTAATGGATGCCGGAGTTCCGATAAAGGCTCCGGTTGCGGGAATAGCAATGGGACTAATAAAAGAAGGAGATAAAGTTGCGATACTTTCCGATATTTTAGGCGATGAAGACCATTTGGGAGATATGGATTTTAAAGTTGCGGGAACCGCTAAAGGCGTAACGGCTTTACAGATGGATATTAAAATTTCGGGAGTTACTAAAGAGATTTTGAGAAATGCCCTTTCCCAGGCAAAAGAGGGAAGAATACATATACTCAATATAATGCTTCAGTCTATAACCGAACCCAGAAAAGATATGGCAAAAAATGCCCCGAGAATCGTCACTATGATGGTTAAACCGGAAAAAGTCAGAGAAGTTATCGGGTCCGGCGGAAAAGTTATTAAGGGAATAATAGAAAAGACCGGCGCAAAGGTCGATATAGAAGATTCCGGAAAGGTTACTATTTCTTCTTCAAACGGCGAATCATTAAAACTTGCCGTTGCTATGATAAACGACATAACGCAGGAAGCGGAAATCGGCAAGATTTATTTCGGCAAAGTCAGAAAAATAATGGATTTTGGAGCTTTCGTAGAGATATTTCCCGGGACGGACGGACTTGTTCATATTTCACAGATAGATAGTAAGAGAGTGGAAAAAGTCTCCGACGTTTTAAAAGAGGGCGACGAAGTAAAAGTTAAGGTTTTAGATGTGGACAGGGCGGGCAAAATAAAACTCTCTATAAAAGAGACTTTATGAAGAATTTTAAAAGAGAAGTTTTAGAATCGGGGATTACGCTTATAACGGAAAAAAAGTCATATTTTAACTCTATAAGTATCGGATTGTGGGTAAAAACCGGCTCGGTTTACGAGCCGGCAGAATTAAACGGCATATCCCATTTCATAGAACATTTGCTCTTTAAGGGAACTAAAAATAGAACTTATAAGGAAATAAACAGGGAAATAGACCTTATGGGAGGAGCGTTGAACGCTTTTACCGGAACGGAGCTTACTTGTTTATATACCAAAGTTTTATATAAAAACTACGACAACGCCGTCGATCTTTTAATCGATTTGATGTTTAATTCTTTGTTTCCGGAAGATGAAATCGAAAAAGAAAAAAGCGTGATATTGCAGGAAATTTCCGGCGTTCAGGACGATCCTTCGGATTATTCGATGGAACTCTTTCATAGAAATTTTTACGGAAATTCATCATACGCTTTCCCTATTCTTGGAACCGAAAATACGATTAAAAATTTTAACCGAAAAAAAATATTAGATTATTATTACCGGCATTACAATCCCGGAAATATAATAATTTCGGTCGCAGGCAATTTCGAACACAATAAAATAGCGGGTTCGATCAACAGCCGTATGGGTAAAATAGCTTCGCAGTTCGATAGTAAAATAGTACAAAAAAAATTTAAAACCGATAAAGTGTACGGCGATTTTTTTCAAGATAAGGATCTGGAGCAGACCCATTTCTTAATTGGACTCGAAGGTATAAGCAGGTCTGACGAAGATTTTTTCTCCGTAGAAGTTTTAAACACTATTTTAGGCGGGTCAGTCAGTTCTAAACTTTTTCAGGAAGTAAGGGAAAATAAAGGGCTTGCGTATTCTATTTATTCAAATTCGGTGTTTCATAGGTCCGACGGATATTTTTATATTTATGCGGGCGTTTCTCCGAAAAAATTCAAGCTTTCCAAAGAGCTTATTTTTAATATAATCGACGGCATAGTAGGCGGCGATATCAGCGGCGACGAAATTATGAATGCAAAAAAACATATATACGACGGTTTTCTTCTTGGCATGGAATCTACCGGAAATATTATGAACCGCAATGCTATTAACGAAATTTACGAAGGCAGATATGTTCCCAAGGCGCAGGTTTTAAAAAAGATAGAAAAAGTAGATAAACAGGCTGTTAAAAGAATTTCCGAGCGGTTATTTTCAAGTAAGAAAAACAGAAATATTTCCGTTCTCGGCAAGGTTAAATAATACAATAATAAAGCAAGGCGGCTGTATTTATGGAAAAGGAAATTTATTACCCTAAATCTTACGATATTATTTACAGGTCGGGTTATATCATAGGCTTTATAGGAATAGCTTTATTTGCTTTTTCATATATTTATTACGATATACCCGGTTTTTATGCGGGGATTTCTATTTTTTACGCAGGTTCTTTAATTTCTTCATCATTCCTTTTAGTATGGAAGAAAGAGATAAAAATATTTATACTGTCCTGCGTAATTTTGGGGATTTTATCCGGAGCCGGTTATGTTTTTGTTTTTAAAAATCCGGAAATTTTAATTATATCTATAGGATTTGTCCTCGCAGGAGTCGCAGGGCTTTACGGTAAAGAAGCCCACTGCTTTCATTTTATCGAAGGATGGATTCTAATGTGGTCGTTTCCGGTTTTAATTTTTGCAAATTTATTAATTTACGGATTAAATATTGAAAATTACGTCATAGTCCGCGCTGTTTTTTCCGTAATTTATGTCATCATAATGCTTTTGGCGCTTTCTTTTTTAATTAAAAAATTGAAACAGCCTTTAATGCAATTTTGCCAGAATTAAAATAAAATTATTTTTTTATTGTATTATGACTTTAAAGTCATTATAATAATATATATATGGTCGAAAATATAGATAAATACGAATTGATTTTGTCGTCTTCGAGAAAGCTGATAGAGGAAATCGGATTTTCCGCTTTAACCATGGATAGGGTGGCGCAAAAAGCCGGCATAGCCAAAGGAACGGTTTATCTTTATTTTAAAGATAAAGACGAACTCTTAGAGAAAGTTTTATCCTCCGGTTTTGAAAAAATGTTTAAAAGAATACAAGACAGAGTTGCGGAAGAGAATGGCGGAATCAATAAGTTAAAGACCCTTATTAGCGAGAATATAAATCATATTTACGAAAACAGATATTTTTTCAAAACGATTTTTTTAGACGAAATTAACGTCGTGTTTTTGAAAAAAAAATCAAAAGAATCTTTTAATTTAAGAAGGAAAAGATATGCCGATTTTATAGGAGAGATTATTAAATCCGGAATAGATTCGGGGGAGTTCAGAAGCGATTTATATCCTGCTAAAAGCGGATTTATGCTTGTATCATTAATTAAGACCGGCGCTATATATAATTTCCTTAGCGACAAATTCGAACCGGCGCCGAAAATGATAGAAAAAGACACGGAAGAGATATTGAATCTGTTTCTTCACGGCATATCCGTTAAATAATTTTTTTAAACCCAAATCCCGATTTAGAAATTTTTATATATGAATTACCTGAATTACTTAATAATGTCATTGCGAGCGCAGCGAAGCAATCTCGTTTTAGATTGCTTCGCTGCGCTCGCAATGACAGATTCTCGCAATGACGGAATATTGGAATTTATTAAATATTTTCTAAATCGGGATTTGGGTTAAAGAAAATGGTTGAAAAATCCCACAAAAATTACAAGTGGATAGTTCTTGCCCTTGTCGTAGTTTCCTCCTTTATGGCAATACTCGACGTTAATATCGTAACGGTCGGGCTCCCCAAGATGATGTCCCATTTCGGGATTAACGTTACGGATGTGGAATGGGTAATGATAGCATATACCATTGCTTATTCGATTGTTATACTTCCTATGGCTTATGTCAGAAGAAAGTGGGGAATAAAATATCCCTTTATCGTATCCATTGTTATTTTTGTTATCGGTTCGGCTTTATGCGGACTCTCCCCTTCTTTTACCGACCTTGTTATTTTTCGCGTTATACAGGCTATAGGGGGCGCCGGACTTACGCCGACCGGTCTTACCTTGCTTGCGGAAGTGTTCCCGCCCGATGAAAGAGGCGAGGCTATGGGGATATGGTCTATCGGCGCAATGATAGCTCCGGCGGTAGGGCCGACTCTCGGCGGATATCTTGTGGATTACGTGGACTGGAGATGGATATTTTACGTCAATATTCCTATAGGTATTATATCTATATTGGGTTCTATCGCAATTTTAACCCATGATATACCGATAAAAAGATATGTCAAAAAATTCGACGCGCTCGGTTTTTTATTTATGGCTTTGTCTATGGCTTCTTTATTGTATGCCCTGAACGAAGGGCAGACGCTCGGGTGGCACGCGCCTATAATAATACAATCGGAAGTTATAAGCGGTTTTTCGTTTGTTTTTTTTATAATTACAGAATTATTTGTCGAAACGCCTATTCTCAATCTAAATATTTTTAAAAATTATAATTTCGTTATCGCATTTTTAGTCAATATGGTTAGAGCGGTAGGAATTTTCGGGGCTATGTTCCTGCTTCCGCTTTTCATAGAAAACGTCCTTAATTATAATGCCATGAACGCGGGTATTTTAATGGCTCCCACTGCTATTGCGGTGGCGTTGGTATCGCTTTTTTCCGGAAAAATATCTGATAGAATAGGCCCCAGATACCCTCTTTTTGCCGGGCTTTTAATAGTT
>JAJXXD010000111.1 GCA_021781285.1 bacterium
TCCACCGTGCCTGCCTCCTATTTTTTTACTAACCAGTTCAAAACCGAACCTCTTTTCCATAAGATTTATAAAACTCCACGCTTTCTTATAGGAATAACCAAGCTCTTTTGCCGCCGAAGATATAGAGCCGGAAGATTCAATTTTTTCAAGAAGAAGAAATCTGCCTAATCCAAAAACGGGTTCGCCGTCTTTTTCAAGCCATATCTTTGCCTTAATATCTAATTCTTTAAAATCTTCTCCGACCCGCATAAAGATTAATCCGCCTGTTTTCTCATAAACGTCGGAATATCGTATCTTTCGCTTTCGTAATCTTCTTCTTCTTTGTCGGAAAATCTGTCTATATATATGGTTTTGGATTCCTGAAACGGTTTGTTTTCGGTATTGGTATTGTCGTCGTTAATCTGAACCGGCGGCAATGCGCCGGAGCCGTTAATGGAAACCAAGGAAACAGGACGGGCTTCACCGCCCAATCCGGTAGCTATAACCGTCACCATCATTCTGTCTCCGAGAGTATCGTCTATAACTGCGCCGAATATTATATTGGCATCGGGATGCGCTTCGGATTTAATTTTTTCCGCGGCCTCGTTTACTTCAAAGATACTCATATCCCTTCCGCCTGCGACATTTATGAGAAGACCTCTTGCGCCTTCTATCTTTATATCTTCTAAAAGCGGGCTTGAAATAGCCTTCTGTGCCGCTTCCAGAGCTTTATTTTCCCCTTCCGCTATACCTGTCCCCATAAGCGCCATGCCCATTTCGGACATTATAGTCTTAACGTCGGCAAAATCAACGTTAATAAGTCCGTGGACATTTATTAAATCGGATATACCTTTAACTGCCTGCAGAAGAACCTCGTCAACTTTTTTAAAAGCATCCAGCATAGAGGTAGATTTGCCCGCAACGGCTAAAAGCCTCTGGTTGGGAATCGTGATGACCGTATCGACGACGGCTCTAAGCTCCCTTAAACCCTCATCGGCCTGTTTCATTCTCCTGTTGCCTTCAAAGATAAAAGGCTTAGTGACTACCGCTACCGTTAAAGCGCCGACTTCTTTGGCTATCTGCGCAATTACGGGAGCGGCTCCCGTTCCGGTGCCTCCGCCGAGTCCGGCAGTTATAAACACCATATCGGAGCCTTCTAAAATCTCTTTTATCTTTTCTCTATCTTCTAATGCCGATTTTTTTCCTATTTCGGGATTGGCTCCGGCTCCGAGTCCCCTTGTGATCTGTTCTCCGAGCTGGATTTTTATGTTTGACGCACTCGCTTTTAATGCCTGGGCATCGGTATTGGCTACTATGAAATCGGTTCCGGAAAGCCCCGCCGCTATCATTGTATTGATAGCATTGCCGCCGCCGCCGCCGACACCGATAACTTTTATTTTTGCCGTTAATTCATTATTTTCTACAAATTCTAACATCATTCCCTCCTCTTATATGCCTTATTATATATCGTAAAAAATATTAATTAAATTAAATGTTTTTTATTAATTATCAGAAAAAATATTCTATTAAATCGGAAAACCAATTTTTTATAATAACAAACGGATTCTCTCCGTTTTTGGAAGAAAAAGATTTTTTATTCAGCCTGTTTCTATTTTTATACGCATATTTAACGAGTCCGACACCCGTGGAATATATCGGAGAGCTTATAACGTCGGTCAAACCTCCCACGCTTAAAGGATAGCCTATTCTTACCGGAGCGTTAAAAATTTCGACGGCGAGTTCCGCCGAACCGTCAATCAGGGCAGCTCCTCCGGTGATTACGTATCCGGAAAGTATTTTACTTTCCAAGCCGTTTTTTTCGATATTTCTCCTAATCCATGTAAAGATTTCGGCCATTCTCTGTTCTATAATATTGCCCAGAAGCTGCCTCGATATCGGCCGCGGCGGTCTCCCTCCGAATCCCGGAATTTCTATTATCTCGTCTTTTCCGGCAAGCGATTCTTTAGCTATACCGAATTTTATCTTAATTTTTTCGGCTTCCTGAGGAATAGTCGTGGTTCCTTTAGATACGTCGCTCGTAACGCTCTGACCGCCTTTAGGAATTACAAAAGTATGCACTATATTCCCCCTATGAAATATAGCCACGTCGGTAGTTCCGCCGCCGATGTCTATAAGCGCCACTCCCAGTTCTTTTTCGTCTTCGGTTAAAACCGCTTCGCTGGATGCAATCTGCTCTAAGACTATTTCAGAAACGTCTATTCCCGCCTTGTTGGCGCATTTTACAATATTCTGCGCCGCTATGCTTGAAGCCGTAACTATATGTACGCTCGCTTCCAGCCTTAAACCGCTCATGCCTATCGGATTTTTAATATCATCCTGATCGTCCACGGTAAATCCCTGCGGAATAACATGTATAACCTCATGGTCCATAGGTATCGACATAGTTTTAGCCGCGGATATCACCCTGTCTATATCCTGCTGCGTCACCTCTCTGCTTTTAACGGCTACTATGCCGCGGGAACTGAAGCCGCGTATATGCGAACCGGCAATCCCCACCAATGCTTCCTGAATTTGGTAGCCTGCCATGAGTTCGGCATCTTCTACAGCTTTAGTAATAGATTCCACCGTATTTTCAATATTAACTACGACGCCGTTTTTAAGTCCTGCAGAACCGCTTGTACCGACTCCTATTATTTCTAAAGAATCGTTTTTGGCTTCGGCGACTATAGCGCATACTTTGGTTGTCCCGATATCCAATCCGACAAAAATGTTATTGTTCTTTTCCAATTCGACCTCTATTCGGCGTTTTTATTCTTATTTAAAGACGTCAGGCGATACGGCGGTATTCTTATAATTTGCGGGCAATACCCTCGAACCCCTGTTTACTTTTATAACGGCTTCATCTTTGTATTCCAAATTTATATAAGGCTTATACTTAATATGCAGCCTGTTGATCTCGTAAAACAGCTTCTTAAGCGTTTTAAGTTTGTTTCTATACATGTCCGTTCCGAACTTTATATACAATCCGCTGACGGTATAAAGCGCTATTCCGTTATCCTTCTCTATATGCACCTCGCTGATAAGGTTAGAAAGGACGGAAGATTTTGCAATTTTTAAAAAATATAACGCCTTCCTCAGTTTACTGAAATAACCATCTGCGTTATCTTTATTTAAACCGGTAATAACCGGGTAATTATAACCTCCTACGTAATCGGCCCTGCCTATTACATATCCGTTCCGACTTATATAATACAGGTTATTTTTATAAGCTATCATCGCAAACGTCTTCCTTTTTTTTAAAACTATTACAATCTTGTCCGGATACTTCTTATAAACCGTAACGTCTTGAATCCATCTGTCCGATGCGATTAATCTTGAAACCCTTTTTAAATTAACGTCTATCAAGTTTTCATTTTTACTAAGCCGCGATTGTTTTATAATTTTAATTTTTTCCCTATAGGTTATGCCTTTTCCGGTTACGCTTATTTTTTTAAGAATAAATACCTTCTTTTTAAAAAACAAATAATTATACGCTTTATATCCGAAATAACCTGCGGCAGATATTAAAATAATCGCCGCAAACGCATAAACAGAATTTAAAAAATACTTTTTAAAATTACCTCTATTTGTCCCGTTGATTTTCTTGATTTTTTTATTGTTTTTCTTTTTTGAGGACAGCATCTTCTATTATGTCTTCTACTAATTCGTTAAAACTTATCCCTTTGTTTCCGGCAATCATAGGAACCAAACTTAGCTCCGTCAAACCCGGAAGCGTGTTAAGTTCAAGAATATACGCGCCGCCCTCGCGGGAAAGTATAATGTCGGTTCTCGAAACTCCGCGGCATCCTATGATTTCATTTGCCCTGACGGCGGCCGATTCGCATTCCGCATATTCTTCTTTCGTCAGATCGGGATTAACCAAATATTCCGTCTTGCCTTTAGTGTATTTTGCGTCGTAGGAATAGAAAAGATCGTTAGGTTTGACCTCAACACAGCCGAGCGGCTTCCCGAAAGCCGCCGCAAATTGTATTTCTCTTCCTTTTATATATTTTTCTACCAGTACTTCATCGTCATATTTAAAGGCATTGTTTAATGCATCCGCAAGTTCTTCTTCTCCGCTGACGATACCGCATCCGATACTCGAACCGGAAGCATTGGGCTTAATAAAATAGGGCGGTTCGATATGCATAAGTTTTTTTCTTATGGCGTCTCTTTTTTCTCCTATTTTAACCGTAATTCCCTGCGGCGTTTTTAATCCGTAATAATTAAACAATGCTTTTGATTTTATTTTATCCATGGCAAGCGCGCTTGCCATGACTCCGGAGCCGGTGTACGGAATACCGAATATATCGAGAGCGCCCTGCACTTTTCCGTCTTCTCCGTAAGTTCCGTGAAGGGCAATAAAACAAACGTCTATGTTTTTTAAATTTTCGGCAAAATTTTCGTCTAAATCGAAAGTTATGACGTTATAACCGCTTCCTTTAAGCGAACCTGCAACGGCATTTCCCGTTTTAATGGAAATCTCCCTCTCCGCAGACCTGCCTCCCGATAAAACTCCGATTCTCAAATTTTTAATACTTTCCCGCATATAAATTTAGTAATTCATTAATTTAAATTATTTTTATTTCCGTATTTAGTTTTATACCCTTATGCGACAGCGCCTTTTCTTGGATATTTCTTATTAAAGACATAATATCGTCGGGCTTTGCGCC
>JAJXXD010000026.1 GCA_021781285.1 bacterium
ATAGCAGGTTTAATAATAAAAATAAAAAAAGTTGCAAAAGGGCTGAATATTACGGTAAACGTCAATAACTTCGTGCCGAAGCCCCATACCCCTTTTCAATGGCATCCTATGGAAAAGGAGCCGGAGCTTAACTTTAAAATTAATTATTTAAAAAAATTGTTAAGACCTTTAAACGTAAATTTTAGATACCAGGACCCTAAAGTCAGTTTCATAGAAGGGCTCATATCGAGAGGGGACGATTTTACGCCTAAAATCATATATAATGCCTATAAATTCGGAGCGGTTTACGACAGCGAATCCAGATTGTTCAACTATGATGCATGGGTTAAAGCCCTTGAATACGGATACGATTATCGATATTTATACGAAGAAAAAAATATAGATGTTCCGCTTCCATGGGATTTTATAGATATTTTAGTGGATAAGGAATTTTTAAAAGACGAATATAAAAAATCATATATGCAGAATTTAAAATCCATTTATCCGCATAATGCCGCCCGGACAGACAATTTCATCGAAGACCTTTTAACGGAGAATTGCAGAAAAATTTGTTATTTATGCGGGGTATGCGATTTTAAAACCGTAGGCCCCGTTTATTCGTCAAAAGCGGAAAATATAAAAATGCATAAAAAAAAGCGCAAAGAGGTTATTGCCGAAAATAACGATAGCTGCAATAATTATAATAAAAATACGGAAGCCGCCGCCTTCGGAGTAAAAATAATTCAAAACAATCCCGTAAAATCTTTTTCCGAACTTACGTTTATATATTCCAAAAGAGGAGCGGCGAAGTATCTTGGACATTTAGAAACCGTAAAAATATTGCTTAAAGCTTTTAGAGTAGCCGGTATCCCGCTAATTTACAGGGAATCAAAATTTACGTCCAGACCAAGGCTGAGCTTTTCCAATCCCATACCTTTTATGAGCGAAAGCGACGAGTTGTATATTAAAGCGAGGGTAGCCGCGGAATATACCGCTTCAACGGCATTAAACGTTCTGCGGGAAAAAATCAACGCAATTTTGCCGGACGGATTAAGAATTATGGATATTAATATTAAATCATCATGATATGCAGCGTTAACTTTTTTATACCGCTAAGTTTGTTTGTATCTATCTGTCCATAAAAGTTTCTGTCTATTGACAAAATATTGAAAATATAATTTAATATATAAACAATCAAATAAGTTTATAATCAATTTATTTGAATCCTTTCTTTATTTATGCGGGAATAGCTCAGTGGTAGAGCATCACCTTGCCAAGGTGAGGGTCGCGGGTTCGAGCCCCGTTTCCCGCTCCATTATTTACAAGGGTTTCAGAGTTCCGAGATTTTCTTGTTTTCGTCCACCATGAACAAACTATGAACACTTTTATCGAGAAGGCCCACAGCGCTTTTAGTGTGGGCAGCCGATAAATGCGCATACCGCATTGTCATGGTTATACTCTTGTGTCCCAGAAGTTTCTGAACCGCGGCAAGGTCCGCACCTTTCATTACCAGCCAGCTTGCGAAGGTATGCCGCAAATCGTGAAAATGGAAATCAACGATTTTGGCTTTCTTAAGTGCCGTGTGCCAGGACTTATCCAGTCTGTCCAACGGTTTTAACGTCCTAGGGTCGTAAAACAGGTAGTCGGTTTTTAAATTTCTTACCATGCCGGACAACGTTTCGTAAAGCATCCCGTTAATTGGCATCTCCCGCCGTTCATAGTTCTTGGTTCGGTCCGATAAGATAATTTCCACTTACATTTATAGAGTGAATTTATGTATAATAAATCATATAAAGTTTTAGATAGGGGGAGGAGAAATGTTTAAAGACATAGACGAATTAAAAAAAGAATTGGATGCCCATAGGCCGCTCTCCGCGGATATAGTCCGTAATCTTAAAGAAAACCTTATTGTAGACTGGACATATAACAGTAATGCAATAGAAGGCAGTACGCTCACGCTACAGGAAACCAAGGTTATACTTGAAGACGGCATAACGGTTGGCGGTAAATCTCTAAGGGAACATTTGGAAGCTATTAATCATAAAGAGGCTATAGAATATATCGAGGAAAGCTTGCAGGAGCCATTAACCCAAAGATTGATAAAGAATGTTCATGGACTTGTATTGAAAGGCATAGACGATAAAAATGCCGGAACTTACAGAAAAATTAACGTTCATATATCCGGGGCAAGACACACCCCGCCAGATTTTATCCATGTCCAAGAAGAAATGGATAAATTTGAAGACTGGTATAATACTAAAGCCAAAGATATTCATCCAGTTCTTCGTTCGGCTATGGTTCACACCGAATTCGTAGGCATTCATCCTTTTGTCGACGGAAACGGCAGGGCAGCAAGGTTATTAATGAATATGGAGCTTTTAAAGGCCGGTTATCCGCCGATAGTGATACCGGTATCTGACAGGCTTGATTATTACAAAGCCCTGGATGCAGCTCATGTTGAAAAAAATTATGAGCCGTTTTTAGAAATGACCGATGGTTGGGTAAAAAAAGGTTTTGACCGATATTTTTTTGCGTTAGGAATTCAAAATAATCGAGAAAAACAAATCAATAAAAACGGCCCGGATATAGATATCGACTTTTAAGTGAAATTATCGAAAGTTTTGTAAAAAACTAATTCACGGGAGGTTTTATGAAAAAAATTAAAAAACTTTTATTTTTACTTCTATTTAGTATTTTAATCGTCCCTGCATTACTATCAGGTTGTTCTAATAAGCCAAACTTAAAGCAATGGTCGAAAAGGACGGCTATCTATTTACTTTCAAAAAAGAATCCAGAGTATAAAGTTCAATTAATAAAATGCCAGACCGAGAAAGTGTTTGGATCTAATGCGGCCCAATGCACATATAACTTGATAAAACTAGAGAAAATTAAATTTCGGGGATGTGGCGTCCAATTCATGCAGTCAATTAACAATAACTGGGAAATAGATTCTATCTACGGCGGCGGGTGTCCGGGTTCGGTATTGTTTTAAGCGGGACATCGAGAACCGGCAAGCGCATAAAAGGAAGTTGGGCAGGTAAAAGAAAAACCAAAAAACGGATACATCGTAAAAGTACATACTCTCAAAAGCCTTTAATAATAAGGCTTAACTATATTAGATTTTAGGCTTCCAAAATTTGGCGTCGCGAGTTCGAACCTCGTTGCCCGCTCCATTCAAAACAGCAGTATTTAAGCCTTTCAAAAGAAATCTCTTGTAAAATAGCATTAAAATAAATAAATCTGACCCCTTTAATTTACTCGTTGCAGAAAATGAGTTTGGCCTTGCCTTGTCAGGCGCGATAAATCTCCTTGCCGCTTTTTAAAACAAACTGTTGACTTTAAATTCGATTTTTATATAATATAAATTAATAAATTATTTTTTTTAAACGTAGTTTAATACGGAGTAAAACTATGAAAGCCTTGAAAGTCAAAGTCAGGTATTTAGCATTAATTTCATTATCCTTTTTTGCGTTTATTATAATAATGCCCGTCACGGGATATGCAAAAACCCTCAGCGCAAAAGCGGAAACCGCCTTAGGCGATAATTATTACAACGGTACCGGGGGAACCAAGCAGGATTACGCCAAAGCGGTTTACTGGTATAAAAAAGCCGCCGCCCGAGGATATGCCCTCGCCGAAGCCGATTTAGGCTATGCTTACGAACACGGTTTCGGGATAACGCAGAACTATTCTATGGCGGCATACTGGTTTAAGAAAGGTGCAAGCCAGGGAAATCCTCAGGCCGAAAATAATCTTGGCAATCTTTATTATAAAGGATACGGGGTGGCTCAGGACTATGTCGCCGCCGCCGGCCTGTTCCAAAAAGCCGCCGCGCAGGATGATGCCACGGCTGAAGACTGGATGGGCTATATTTATAAATACGGCAAAGGCGTGCCGCAGGATTATGCTAAAGCGGTTTACTGGTTTAAGAAAGCCGCCGCCCACGGAATAGCCTCTTCGCAATATGACCTGGGGAATGCTTATGAATACGGCGAAGGTGTGCCGCAGGATTATTCGACCGCGGACTATTGGTACGGAAAAGCCGCCAATCAGGGGTATGCAATGGCGGAAAATAGTTTGGGGTTTGCCTATGATAATGGACGGGGTTTACAAAAAAACTCGGAGACGGCCGTTTACTGGTATAAAAAATCCGCCGCACAGGGAAACAAAGCGGCGGAATATAATTTAGGCCATGCTTATGAATACGGCGAAGGGGTTCCGCAGGATTATTCCCTCGCGGTATATTGGTTCAAAAAATCCGCCGACCAGGGAGACGATTTTGCGGAAAATAATCTCGGTTTGGCTTACTATTACGGACATGGAGTGCCGAAAGATTATTCCCTCGCGGTTTACTGGCTTAAAAAAGCCGCCGCTCAAGGAAGCGCCACCTCGAAACGAAATTTAAGCATCATAGAAAAACAGCATTAGAAAATATCATAAATTATCCGCATTTCCGGAATAAAAAACGTCGGGGAATGCGGATAACAAAGCGGAAGGATTTATGAAAAGAATTTTTTTAATTGTTCTCGCATGCTCGTTAATTTTAGTTTTCGCTAAAACGTCCTTTGCCGGAACGCTTTCCGTTTCGGCAAAAGGAACCGTAAGATTTTTTCCTAAAAACGCCGAATTAAACGTCAGAATAAGCTCCCGCG
>JAJXXD010000009.1 GCA_021781285.1 bacterium
TTAAAAATTTCTAAATCGGGATTTGGGAACAAAAAACTTCTTGACAAAAGTATAAAATTATTAAATAATATAAAACTACGCTTAAATTATATTATAAATTGCGGGAGACATATAAATGACGGAAAGCAAGTGGATACTGGTAGATGCAAAAGGAGTAAGCTTAGGAAGAGTTGCAAGTTTTGTGGCTAATAGGCTTATGGGCAAGGATAAAGCAAACTGGACGCCGTATGCCGATAACGGAGATTTTGTCGTTATCGTCAACAGCGCTAAGGCAAAAATAACCGGCAGGAAAGCGGATGATAAAGAGTACCATTTTCACAGCGGTTATCCGGGGGGAATGAAGACCTTTAACTATAAAGATATGCTTAAAAAAGACCCCACGTTTCCCGTGTATCAGGCCATAAAAGGTATGCTTCCGAAAAACAAACTTTCCGACGCCGTTCTTAAAAAAGTTAAAATATACGAAGGCGAAGACCATCCGCATACCGCTCAGCAACCGGTTAAAGTAGAAATAATAAAATAAATTAAAAATTAAATTACGGGTAAAAGACTGATGGCAAAAAAAAATATTATACACGCGGTAGGAAAAAGAAAAACTGGCATAGCAAGGGTATATTTTAAAGAAGGAACCGGCAAAATCATAATTAACGGAAGAGATTTCGATAAATATTTCCCCCTTGAAAGCCACAGAGTAACCGCTACGAAGCCCTTAGCATTTTATTCCGTAGAAAATAAATTCGATATATACGTCAATGTAGTAGGCGGTGGATTAAACGGTCAGGCGGGCGCTATAAAGCTTGCGCTTGCAAAAGCTATTCTTTTAATAAGCCCCGAGCTTAAAGAAACCCTTGCGAAAGCTTCTATGCTTACAAGGGATCCGAGGGTCAAAGAAAGAAAGAAATACGGCCAGAAAGGGGCAAGAGCAAGATTCCAGTTCTCAAAGAGATAATAATCGTAATAATCAGATGATTAAAGTTTCGATTATAGGAGCATCCGGCTACAGCGGCATATATTTAATATATGCCCTGTCTTTAAGACCGGATGTTGCTATATCGGCAATAACTTCGCAGACCTATTCAGGCAAAAAACTTTCGGAAGTTTTTCCCCAATTTACTAAAACCGGTCATAAACATAATTTAGCCTCCGAACTTGAGTTCAGCTCTTTTGACGCGGCTGCCGTAGCGGAATCTTCCGATGTAATATTCTTTTGCCTTCCGCATAATGAAAGCTCCAAGCTCATACCTGACATTTTAAAAAAAAACGGCAAAATAAAAATAATAGACGTAGGCGCCGATTTCAGATTTGACAGGCTGGAAACATATGAAGAATTTTACGGAAAGCATAATGCTCCCGAATTAAATCAAAAATTTGTTTACGGTCTTTCGGATATTTTTTCCGATAAAATCAAAAACTCGCAATTTACGGCAAACCCGGGATGCTATCCGACCGGCGCCTTACTGCCCATTCTGCCGCTTATTTTTAAAAGTGCGGTAGATGCCGCTTTTCCCGTTATAATCGATTCTTTGTCGGGAATTTCCGGCGCGGGAAGAGGCATAAAATTGCAGAATCTTTTCTGCGAGGTCGAAAACTCGGTAAAGGCTTATAATGTCTGGTCGCACAGGCATCTTCCCGAAATTCAAGAAAAGGCGGCAGGTGCGTTTTTAAATTCAGGCGGCAAATCGGATAATAATTTACCCGATATTTTATTTACTCCGCACGTTATTCCGGTATCAAGAGGCATACTAACCACGATATACATAAAATTAAATAGCGGAATATCGCAGGAAAATATAATGGAGGCATATAAGGAATTCTATTCGGGCAGCCCGTTTGTGTCCATACTTAAAAATATAGAAGACTGCAATATAAAAAACGTCGTTTATTCCAATAACTGCCATATAGCCTTTGAAGCCGGCAAAAAACAAAATAAAGGAATGATAAAAATTGTCAGCGCTATAGACAACCTAGGCAAAGGTGCTTCCCTGCAGGCAATTCAGAATATGAACCTTATGTTCGGCTTGGAACCGAATTGCGGAATTCCCGAATATTCTCCTTTCCCGTAATTTCCTTCGATAATAAATAATTATGGAATTAAATAGTAAGAAAAGACGCGCGACATATTTATTTATTATTATTTCAGCTGCAGTAATTTTATCGTTAACTTTTTTTCGTTTTGAACGGGGCGCAAAAAATAATAAAAACACTTCGCCGGTCAAGGACAATTTAAAAAATACTTTAATTATAGGTCTTCCGGCAGATGCCGTAAATCTTATCGGAAATATGGCGGCGGATGCCCCGACGGCGGAAGTTACTTCCCAGATTTACGACGGATTAGTCAGGTATAACAGAAATTTTAAAATAGTTCCTGACCTTGCAAAATCATGGAAAATAAGCAATAGCGGTAAAACCATAACTTTTTATCTCCGCCGCAATGTTTACTGGCAGAACGGGCAAAAATTTACCGCAAAAGACGTTATGTTCACATATCGTTTAATGGTAAATCCGGAGACTCCCACGCCTTATGCCGCGGAATACCTCAAGGTATATAAGGCAAAAATTATCGGAAAATACATTTTTCGCGTAACTTATAAAAAACCTTACGCCCCGGCATTATCTTCATGGGGGTTAAATATTTTATCCGAAAAACTCCTTGAAGGAAAAAATCTGCTAACCACGAAATTAAGGAGCCATCCCGTCGGCACCGGCCCCTACGAGTTCGATAAATGGGTCCATGGGTACGAAATAGTCTTGAAAGCCAACCCTCATTATTTTATGGGCGCTCCGCATATAAAGCGTTTAATATATAAAATAGTCCCCGACCCTTCTTCAATGTTTCTAATGCTTAAATCGAACGGTATAAGCTATATGGGGTTAAGCCCTATTCAGTTCAAATATGAATCGGCCGGCAAAAAATTTAATCTGCGGTTTAAAAAATATATACATCCTTCGTTAAGTTTTACATTTTTAGGATATAATCTTTTAGACCCTCTTTTTAAGAATATAAAAGTCAGGCAGGCTTTAAGCTACGCGATAAATAAAAAAGAAATAATAAAAGGCGCATTGCTTGGATTGGGAGTTCACTGCTATGGACCTTTTATGCCCGGAACATATTTTTACAATAAGAACGTAAAGAGGTACGGTTATAATCCCGTTAAAGCGTTGGAACTTTTTAACGAGGCGGGTTGGAGCCTTAAAAACGGAACCTTAGAAAAAAGAGGAAAGCCTTTTAAATTTACCATATTGACCCCGCAGGGAAATCAGGAGAGATTGTCCGCCGCAGAAATCATACAGCAAAATTTTAAAAAAATAGGCATAAGAGTAAGCATCAGGGTTATGGAATGGACGTCTTTGATATCTGAATTTATTATGAAGAAAAAATTTCAGACGGTCCTGCTCGGATTTACTATAACACCCGACCCTTACGACAACGCCGCTATATTTATGAGCTCCAATATCGTCCCTAAAGGTTTGAATTTCACGTCTTTTAACAACCATAAAATAGATGCCCTATTCAGGAAAGCGCGTTCCACCTTTGATTTAAAACGGCAAAGGAAGTATTATTTTAAAATCCAGAGTATTCTTGCAAAAGAATCGCCTTATACTTTTTTATATATTCCGTATGCAATGCCGGTAGTCAAAAAAGACGTTAAGGGAATAAAACCGGCTCCGGCGGGGATAGGATATAATATAAGGAAATGGTATTACGTTCGATCCGCCGATTAATTTAAAATAAAAATAATTAAATAAATCAAAGGAAATCATTATGAAAAAAGAAATAAAGCTGACTCATCTCGACGAAAAAGGGATGCCGAAAATGGTCGATGTTTCCCAAAAAAACAATACCGTCAGGATTGCTTCCGCCCACGCAAAGGTATCGATGTCCGAAGAAGCTTTTAAACTTGCGGTCAGCAAGGGCGGCAAAAAGGGAGACGTATTCGGAACGGCAAAGATTGCCGGGATTATGGCGGCAAAAAAAACTTCGGAATTAATCCCGCTATGCCATCCTTTAAATATAGAAGGCTGTGATATTTTTTTCGAACCGGACGAAAAAGAAAATTTTATAAATATAATTTCTACCGTTAAAATATCCGGCAAGACCGGAGTAGAAATGGAAAGCCTGGCATCCGTATCCGTAGCGGCGTTAACCGTTTACGATATGTTAAAAGCCGTCGATAAATCCATCGAGATATCCGAAATTTATCTTATAAGCAAAGAAGGCGGAAAAAGCGGACGGTATAAAAGATACCCAAATCCCGATTTAGAAAATATTTAATAAATTCTAATATTTCGTCATTGCGATCATATCTTTGGCTGCGCTCGCAATGACTGGATTCTCGCAATGACGGGATAGTGCGCTGAAAAAATGGCGACAGACCACTTTATTGTCAATGGCAAGAGCGGTTTTATATCTCAATCGCGGCAATTGAAAAGGAAAAACAGAAAAAATAAGTTATTTTTTGTTCTAAATTGGAATTAGGGGGCTAAAAAAAATTGACATTTGCACAAAAAATAATTTATAATTATGTATATTGGTGCACATATATATGCACATACAGGTTCGTTTGAATTGAATTAAAATTTTTATATAGGAGCTGGTTAATAATGCGTACTACGATAACGATAGAAAAAGATATTATAGACGATTTAATGAAGGAAATTCATGCAAAAAGCAAAGCATCTGCGGTTAAAATAGTCATCGATTCGTATCTTAAAAAAAATAAAATAGATAAGATAAGAAAATTAAAAGGAAAACTCGAATTCGATATGACAGCCGATGACATCAGACACTATGAAAGGTGAAAAAATATTAATAGATACTTCCGTTTGGATTGATTATTTTAAGAAACGGGATAGCAGTATAGGCGATGTCGTGGATGCCGTTCTTATAAAAAAAGACGTTTATATCCCAAAAGTCGTAATAGCCGAACTTATACAGGGTGCAAAATCCGAAAAGGAAATTGCAGTCATAGAGGAATTTTTAGATGCATTTTATATAATTGACAATAAGGGCGACACTTGGATAAAAGCGGGGAAATTTTCATTTTCTATGAAGCGGCAAGGAAAAACTATAAATTTAACGGATTGCTATATAGCAATTATGGCATTAGACAATGATTGCGAAATATTTTCGCTTGATAAACATTTTATAGAGATTAAAAATTTTATAAATATCAAATTATTTGATTTTCAAAAAAAGTAACTGTTTTTTTGATTTTTTCGATAAAATTTTATTGCAAATTTTAAAGGTTTATCCTATAATATCAAGAATTGTATTCCTAAAAAAGACTATAAATATAGAGGGTATAAATGTTAAAACATGACGTTGTAATCGTCGGCGCAGGACTTGCGGGATTAAGGGCCGCCGTCGAACTTAGAAAAAAAGGGATAGACGCAGTAATAGTGAGCAAGGTTTATCCTACGAGGTCTCATTCCGGAGCGGCTCAGGGGGGAGTTAACGCCGCATTCGACGAAAACGATTCATGGGAGTCCCATTTTTTCGATACCGTAAAAGGCAGTGATTATCTCGGAGATCAGGATGCAATAGAAATTTTGACAAGCGAAGCTCCCGCTAATATACTCGACCTTCAAAGAATGGGGGTGGTATTTAATAGAAATGACAAGGGAGGCATTGCGCAGAGACCTTTCGGCGGGCAGAGTTTTCCGCGTTCCTGCTATTATGCCGATGCGGTCGGACATATGATGCTCCACGGACTTTTCGACAACGTCCTTAAATATAAAACAAAAATTCTTTATGAATATTTAGTTACCAGTCTGGTTACCGATAACGGAAAAGTCAGCGGGGTCGTCGCTTACGATATTAAAAACGGAAAATTTGAAGGTATTGCCGCAAAAGCCGTATTGTTTGCTACCGGAGGTTACGGACAGGTATATTCTTCCAACACGAACGCGCTCATAAACACGGGAGACGGAATGGCGGTTTCTATTAAAGCCGACGTTCCTTTAATGGATATGGAATTTGTCCAGTTTCATCCTACGACCCTTAAAAGTACGGGGATATTGGTTACTGAGGGCGCAAGGGGCGAGGGCGCTTATCTTCTTAATTCTCTTGGCGTCAGGTTTATGTCGAAATATGCTCCGAAAGCTATGGAACTTGCCCCGAGAGATGTCGTGGCTAGAGCCGAACAGACCGAAATCAACGAAGGAAGAGGGGTTGACGGCGCAATACTTTTGGATGTCAGGCATTTAGGCAAAGAAAGGATAATGGAAAGACTTCCGCAAATAATGCAGTTATCCATTGATTTCGAAGGGGTTAATCCTATTTACGAACCTATTCCTATCAGACCCGGCGCTCATTACTCTATGGGCGGCATCAAAACGGATTATAACGGCAGGACGGTCGTCGAAGGTTATTATTCGGCTGGAGAATCCGCCTGCGTCAGCGTTCACGGGGCAAACAGGCTCGGAGGCAATTCGCTTCTCGATACCGTGGTATTCGGAAGAAGGTCGGGAATCGATATAGCGGAATATTTAAAAACCGCCGAGGAAAGAAAATTTGACGAATCTACGGTTAAAAGAGACGAAGAAGTTTTTGAAAAACTTAAGAAATCTTCGGGAAAGGAAAGACACGGTTTGTTAAAATCCGAACTTCAGGAAGAAATGAGAGCCGACGTAGGCGTTTTTAGGGAAGAAAATGCAATGAAAAAAGCTCTAGATAAAATTAACGAACTCAAAGAGCGCGCAAAAAACATAGGTATAGACGATAAATCTAAAACGTTTAATACCGATATAGTCGAGGCATTCGAGTTTAACAATATACTGCTTATAGCCGAAGTTATCGCAAGGGGCGCAATTTTAAGGAAAGAATCGAGAGGCGCACATTATAGAACCGATTTTCCTGAAAGAGACGATGAAAACTGGCTTAAGCATACGCTGGCTACTTTGGACGGCAACGGAAATATAAAATTCGATTTTTCGGAAGTTGCCGTAACAAAATTTAAACCTCAGCCGAGAACCTATTAATAGAAAGGGGAAATATAATGGAATTTAAGGTCAGGGCATACAGATTTAATCCGGAGATTGACGAAAAGCCGTATTATAAAGAATATACGGTTGAAGATTATCCCGGTATGACCGTATTAAACGCTTTAATAAAAGTAAAATCCGAATTAGACGGGACTTTGAGTTTCAGAAGGTCATGCAGGAGCGCTATATGCGGTTCATGCGCTATGAAGATAAACGGAATATCCAAACTTGCCTGTAAAACTCAAGTAAGCCCCGAAATAGAAAAATTCGGGATAATTAACGTTGAACCTCTTGCCAATATGCCGGTTGTTCGCGACCTTATAGTCGATCAGGAGATCTTTTTCGATAAAATAAAAGAAATCAAGCCTTATCTTCTCGGTCAAAGGGAAGACGAGGCGCACAATCATTTTCACGTATTAAAAGAAGGAGAAAAAATAAGCCAGCCCGTTTATTATAAACCGGAATTTCAAAACTTGACGGGAAATAACGATACTCCTAACTGTATTTTATGCGAGTGCTGTTATTCCGAATGCGGCGGCGTAGTCGGGAATCCGAGATATTTAGGACCTGCCGCTTTAGCTAAACTTTATAGATACAGTGAAGACCCTAGAGACAATGACAAAAACGGCTCCCGCTTAGTTAACGGTTCAAAGCCTGACGGAATGTGGGATTGCGTTCACTGCCAGTCCTGCGAAGAGTTTTGCCCGAAAGGCATTTCGCCCGTAAAATCAATAGTTAAACTTCATGAAAGAACCATTAAAAATTCTATAACATTTTCCGCAGGTTCAAAACATGTCGTCTCTATAGCCAAGTCTATCGGGGAAACCGGAAGGCTCGATGAGATAAAGGTTGCATTCGAATCGGGCGGCATATCCGGACTTATAAACGATTTGCCTATGGCTTTCGGTGCCGGACTAAAAGGAAAAATTCCTCCTCTGAGGCTTAAATTAATTAAAGATATGGAAGACATAAGACTTGCATATAAAGAATTAGATCTGGAGGAAAAATAATGATTACCTATGCTTATTATCCGGGCTGCGTAGCGCAGGAAAGCGCTAAAGAGCTTGATAACGCTACAAAATTTATAGCAGATAAATTAGGTATAAATTTAATTCCGATGCCCGAAGCTTCCTGTTGCGGCGGCGGAGTCATAGACGGATTCGATAAAAATTTAAAACTTTTTATCAACGGCAGAACCCTCGCATTAGCCGAAAAAGACGGACTCGATATAATGACGATTTGCAATACTTGCACTTTGACTCTCAGCGAGGTGAACGAAGAACTTATAAATAATCCGGAATCTTTAGAAAAAACTAATGAATACCTTGCTAAAATAGGACTTAAGTATTCAGGTAAAGTTAAAGTAAAGCATATTTTATACGCCGTCAGGGATGATGTAGGTTTAGATAAGCTGAAAGAAAAAGCGGTAAAAAGCCTGAAAGGAATTAACATCGCTCCGTTTTACGGATGCCACATATTGAGACCTTCAAGCGCGGTAAAGTTCGACGACGTTGAAAATCCGCAAGGATTTGAAGAATTAATCAAGGCTCTGGGCGGGGAACCCGTATCATATGCCCGCAGGACAAAATGCTGCGGTTTTCAGACGATACTCGTAAACGAGGCCACTTCTACTTCTCTGGCAGGAAATGCCATTTATGAAGCGCAGGAAAAAAATGCGGACGTAATGGTTACTCCATGCCCTTTATGCCATTTAAGTCTCGATACTTATCAGACAGTCGCGGCAAAGAGTATAAATAAAAAATTATCTCTGCCCATATTGCATCTTCCGCAGTTAATAGGCGTAGCTTTAGGCGGAGATTATTCGGAAATGGGTTTTTCGAGGCACAATGTGTCTCTCAGGGGTATAATGGCGAAAGTCAGGCAGAACGAAATCTAAATATAAATATAATAGAAGGGGGCAGATTTAAGTCTGCCCCCTTAAAAATAAATAAATAAGAGGAAGGTTGTTAAAATGTCGGACAATATAAACTTAGTTCTCAAAGCGCTTAAAGGACTTTCTATTCTTGCACAGGAGAAATTGGACGATTATGTCGATATATCCGATGAAGAAAGCAGGGAAGCGGCAGACCAGATTATCGAAACCGTAAAATACGAATCCGGCGTTATCTTTAAGTCCATCAAGGAAAAAGTAGCCGATATTTTATTGGACGAAATGAATTTTGCCTCGACTTATGATATAGAAGAATTAACCAAGAAAATCCAGAAATTAGAAAACAAGTTGGAAGAATTGTCGAATAAGTCGAAATAAATAATACTGTACGGCAATTTTAGATTTAAGCATTATATTTTTTGTACTCTATTATAACTTCCACGTTGGATTTTATTCCGAATTTTTCCTTTAGGCTGTTTCTTAAAAATTTTATATCTACCATTGTAAATATTTTTCCTTTATTGCCGGTAAATAATATAAAAGTGGGGATTTCCTCCCCCTCTTTCTGCACGCCGTAAGTTATATATTTATATAATCTTCCGGCCTTATTGTCCGTTTTTGCTTCTTCTATAAATCTATTCAAGTCTTTCTTTTTAATTTTTGTCCTTTTTGAACTATTAATTTCTATAGATAAGTCCAATATTTTATATAAATTTTTATTTATTTTCGAGGATATATAAACAAAAGGAGTTTCATGAAATTCTTTCAGTTTAAATTGAATCTCTTTTTTTAAATTAATCCCGGCATCTTCCGCATCTTTATCCTTTAAATCCCACTTCGTAAAAGCTATGATAAAAGGTTTTTTGTCTAAAGTGACTCTTTTTAACAGCGAAAGGTCTTCATGGGATATTTCGGAATTAACGTCTATAAAAATGATAATGACGTCCGCCCTTTTTATCTGCTCTATGCTCTGTTTTTGAAAAGCCGCAGAGTTTACGTCCAACCGAGACTTTTTTCTGATACCTGCGGTATCCACGAGAGTTATGGGGTATCCTTTATATTGAATATATGTGTCTATCGAGTCCCTCGTAGTACCCGGTTTTTGGTCCGTAAAAAGCAAATCTTCCTTTAAAATAGAGTTTATGTAAGTAGATTTGCCGCTGTTGGGTCTTCCGATAATCGCAATCTTAAAACCTGTTTCCTCATTTTTTTTAACAGGTTTCGTCGGTTTTTTTAAATTTATTTCGTCGGTTATTTCTTCAATGATATCGTCTATTCCCATTCCGGTCTCAGCGCTTGCGGCAACGATTTTTTTTATGCCCAGACCGGAAAATTCGGCAATTGCGCTTTGGACGTCCCTCGGAGAATCAACCTTATTTATGACAAGAATAATATTTGATTGATTTTTAATTAATCTAAGGAAAATTTCTCTGTCTTCCGGTATAAAACCGCTTTTAAAATCAACCACGAATAAAACTATGCCGGCTTTTTTGGAATATTCAAAAACCTTTTCTTTGATTTTTTTCTCGGTTTCATTTGCAGGTGAGACGTTAAATCCGCCGCTGTCGGAAATAAGAAAATCTAATCCTTCAAAAGAAACTCTTTTAATGTTTAAATCCAGAGTCGTTCCGGCTATTTTTGAGGACAAGGCGGAAGCTCCGCCGAGTATTTTATTGAATATAGTCGATTTGCCCACATTAGGCCTTCCGATGAGTATTACAAAAAAGTCGTTATTTTTTATCATTTATTTTCTCCAAAATTTTTTTTAAGGCTTCTTTTGCGCCGTTTTGTTCCGCGATTTTTTTAGAACGCCCGGTTCCGTAACCTAAAATTTCCCCGTTTATCTTTACGCAAATCGTAAAAACGACATTATGGACGGGTCCCTCTTTTTTAACGGTGCGGTATTCTGGAGTAGTACCCGTTTCCTTCTGGACAAGCTCCTGCAGGGTCGTCTTGAAATCGGTATTTTCCAAAATTTCTTTATAAATATCCGGATTAAACCTATGTATATGCGACAGCAAAATCTCTTTCGCTTTTTCATGTGAAGAATCCAGAAACACCGCTCCTATAACGGCTTCGTAAACATTGCTTATTATCCTTTTGTTTTTACCGTTTGCGCCCCCCGCCGCTCCTATGCCGTTGTCCCGTTCTTTTAAAATAAACTCGGAAATTTTAAGTTTTTCGGCTATATCATATAAGGCATCCAGCCTAACCAACGCCGCTCTGTACCTCGAAAGTTCTCCTTCATTTAAATCTTTAAAATTCAAATAAAGATACTCGGCTACAATTGCTCCTATAACGGCATCCCCAAGAAATTCGAGCCTTTCGTAATTTCTTGCCTGATTTATGGATTTATGGGTAAAAGCAAGGTCGAGCAATGTTTTATCTTTGAACGAATAGCCTATTCTTTTTTCTATGATATTATAATCCATTTTTACCTATATATAATTTTTTATTACAACCGATACTTCGTCTGCCGGAGTAATTCCGTTTGCCGTTTCTATTATGCTTCCCCTAAAGAGCTTTCCCGAAGGAACGGGGGAATTGCCGGATAGCTTAGCTTTTATATAGTTGGAACTTATTGCTTTATTATTGCTCAGGCTTAGAAATTTTAAAGTTTTGTTTTGGAATCTTTGATGAAATTCTATTTTTTTTTGTGAAGAAATATCCCTTATAATACCTGTTCTGCGATTGATTTCGTTTTCGTCTATTTTTTGTTTTAAGTAATAAGACTCCGTTCCTGGTCTGTCCGAATAGGAAAATGCGTGAATATAATAAATAGGCAGTTTCTTAAGATTATCCGCCGTTTCCGAGAAATCGTCTTCGGTTTCGCCCGGAAAACCGCTGATTATATCCGTTCCTATCGAGACATCTTTAATTTTTACTATTATTTTTTCTACAAGAGATGCATAATCTTTAAAAGAATAGTTCCTGTTCATAGATTTAAGTATTTTATCCGAAGCGCTCTGAAGGGGAATATGAAAATGATTCTGAATTTTTTTGGAGAGGGCAAATATTTTTATCATATCGTCGTCTATATAAACGGGGTCTATCGAACTAAGCCTGATTTTTACGCTATTTTTTAGCTCCTCTATTGAGGCAAGAAGGGTTTTAAGTTTTATATTAGAGTTTTTATCGTTATATGAACCTATATTGACGCCGGTCAAAATGACTTCCTTATACCCGAGCCTGCCGAGTTCTTCGATCGAATTTAAAACGCTTTTTATATCCAAAGACCATTTTACGGGTCTTGCTTTAGGGATTATGCAGTAGGAGCACTTCAAATCGCACCCCTCCTGTATTTTTAAATAAGGTCTCGTTCTTTTTTGATTTAAGGCAATATCGGGGAATCTTTGCGAGGAGATTTTTAAAACCTCGGCTTTTTGAATATTGTCCATCAACTTTATGCCGGGTATTTCAGAAAATTTAATTTTATTAAGCTGTGCGGAACATCCGGTTAATATAAGACGGCTGTCCGGATACTTTTTTTTGATTTTCCTGATAATTTTATCGGTTTCGGCATCGGCTTTTTCCGTAACGGTGCAGGTGTTGATCAAAAAAAGGTTAATATCATCGTTAGAGCCGTTATTTTTAGCCGACAAGCCCGATTCCACGATATTTATATTCAACCGCTTAAATATCGCTTCAAACTGTGATGTTTCAAACTGGTTCAGCTTGCATCCCGAAGATATTACGGCGCAGTTGATAAAACCGCCGCCGCCCTTTAAAGATTTGATATCATTTTCGTTTAACTGCATTAACCGTATTATGTTATCTTCGGTCGTTTCAATATCTGCCTTCGTATTTATATTTTTCATTCTATAATGCCTCCGCCTATTACTTTGATTCCGGAATATAAAACCGCCGATTGGCCGGGCGTAATAAACTTAACTTTGTCGTCGAATACAATTTTAACGGAGTCGTCTTCGGAAACGGAAGCGCTACACTTATAATCAGGCGAGGAGTATCTTATTTTTGCGGTTGTTTTCATTTTATGCAATATGTTTTTATCCTCAGGATTTATAAAATTAAAATTTTTAACCGTTAAAACTCCGGCGAAGCAGTCTTCTAAATTTCCTACGACTATTTCATTATCTTCGGCGGAAATTTTAACGACGTAAAGAGGATTCTTGGATGAAATGCCTAATTTTTTCCTCTGCCCCACCGTATAATTAAAAATGCCGTTATGTTCTCCGATTATTTCACCTTTTAAATTTTTTATAAACCCCTTTTTTAAACAATTATTTGAAAGATTTCCTGATTGTTTTTTAATAAATCCGGTATAATTTTTATCCGGAACGAAGCATATTTCAACGCTGTCTTTTTTGCCGGATATTTCCCCGAATCCTGCGTCGGATGCAATTTTTCTCGTCTGCCGCTTATTAAAATTACCTACCGGAAATATTATTTCTTTAAGGTTTTCCTGCGACAAATTATAAAGAACGTAAGATTGGTCTTTTGCCAAGTCTTTAGATTTCAAAAGAAAATATTGCCCCGCCTTATTTTTGGCAATTCTCGCATAATGTCCCGTAGCAAGAGATACTGCGCCCAATTCTTTTATTCTTTTAAGAAGCAGGTCAAACTTCATAACGCAGTTGCATAAAATACAAGGGTTGGGAGTTTTTCCGTCAAGATATTCCGAAACGAAACGGTCTATTACCGCAGTTTTAAATTCGTTTTCAAGATTTATTACGAAATGGGGTATGCCGATTCTTACACACACCCTTTTTGCGTCGATTATATCTTCCGTACTGCAGCAGGTTTTTAACCCTGCCGAAGAATTAATATCCTTGGAAATTAAATGCATGGAAACGCCTATTACGGAATAACCTCTGTTTTTCAGAATTAAGGCGCTCGCCGAACTGTCCACGCCGCCGGACATTGCTACGGCTACGGTTTTGTTTGATTTTATAAGCATATTACGAACCGGCTCTTAATTTAAGAACGCCCTTTTTTATCGCGCTGACCGCATAATCTATATCGTCCTCCGTAGTAAATCTGCCTATGCTGAATCTTATAGCCGATTCTATTCTTTTAGCGTCATATCCGTGAGCTTTTAAAACATGGGATAAAGAGACCGCTCCAGCATTGCATGCCGAACCGGCAGAAGCGCTGACTCCGTAAAGGTCGAGGTTAAAAAGCAAAGTTTCCGATTTTACCCCGTCGAAAGATACGTTTATAGTATTTTTAAGCCTGTTCACGGGATGACCGTTAAGCCTTATGCCTTCTATGCCGTAAAAAAGTTTATCTAAAAAAATACTCCCGAGGTTATTTATTCTGTTTGATTCTTCGTTCATAACGTTTTTGAGAATATTTAAGCCTTTTGCCATTGAAACAATGCCGCCGATGTTTTCCGTTCCGGCTCTTAATCCGCGCTCCTGATGTCCGCCGTGTATTATGGGGTCTATATTTACCCCTTTTTTCACATATAAAGCCCCGCATCCTTTTAACGCATAAAACTTGTGTCCCGAAAAACTGCATAAATCTAAAGGGATATCTTTAAGGCTGAAATAACTTTTTCCTATAACCTGAACTAAGTCGCTGTGAAAAAGCGCATCGTCCTTAATTTTTTTAACTTCTTCAAAAATTTGTTTTAAGGGAAATATCGTACCGGTTTCGTTATTTGCGCCCATTATGGATATCAGGACGGTGTTTTCTTTTATAGAGGACTTCAAGTCGTCTAAGAGCAGTCCCCCAAATTCATTTACGCCTACGTATGTAGTTTCGACGCCCCCGTATTCTAAAAATTTAAAGGTGTTAAGAACGGCAGGATGCTCCACCTGCGAAGTAATAATGTGGGGTCTGGATTTTTTGTTTATGCGCATATGCGCATAAACGGAGCCTATTATCGCAAGGTTGAGGGATTCCGAGCCGGATGCCGTAAAAATAATGTCGCCGGAATTTCCGGCGTCTAAAAATGATTTTATATACTCCCTCGAATCTTCGACGAGAATTCTTGCCGCCCTGCCTTCTTCGTAAACCGAAGAAGGGTTTCCCTGATAATTCTTTAGGGCGCCCGTTACTTCCTCGAGAACTAACGGGTCTAAAGGAGTAGTTGCATTATAGTCTAAATAAATTCTCGGCATATATAAGTCCTGCTCTCAATTTCGGCAATTTTTTGTGCCGGCATTGACCTTCTCTGATTTTGCCGAAGGCTTGACGGCGGTTTTTTGCAACAGTTTTTGTTTCTGCTTATACTCGTTTATTACATCTTCTATAGTAATGGAATTTAAAAACCCGGTAATTTTATTTGATATCGAATTCCACATATCGAAAGCGAGGCATATCGATTTTCTGCCGCATTCCTTTTTATTTTTAGACTTGCTTATACAGCTTATGATTTCAATAGGTTCTACCGAAGATATTATGTCGCCGATAAGGAGCTCGGACGGCTTTTTATTGAGAAGATAGCCTCCGTTAGGACCCCTGAGGCTTCTAACTATCCCAGCTTTCTTTAAAATAAAAAATATCTGTTCGAGATAGTGCAGGGATATAGATTCTCTTGCCGCTATATCCTTTAAACTTATCGGAACGGAGTTATCGTTTGAATTATAGGATAAATCTATCAGCGCCCTGACGGCATATTGTCCCTTAGAAGAAAGTTTCATATTTTAATTGTAATTTTATAGTTTATTTTTGTTTTGACCGGATTCAATTTCATGGATTCTATTTTCAAGCTCGGATATTTTGGACTTTAAAAGGGAAATTTCATAAAAAGCCGGGTCGAATAATCTGTTATGTTCAAGGTCGATATTGTCGTGCACCTCGGATTCATCCCTTTTCGCTGATTTTGCGGGTACCCCTACCACTGTAGAGTGGGGCGGTACGGCATTTACTACGACGGAATTCGCCCCTATTTTAGAATCGCTGCCCACAGTTAACGGTCCCAGTATTTTTGCCCCCGTTCCTATTATAACTCTGTCGCCTATAGTAGGATGCCTTTTTTCTTTTTTCCAGCTTGTTCCTCCAAGGGTAACGCCGTGATAAATAGTAACGTCGTCGCCTATTTCGGCGGTTTCGCCTATAACCACGCCCATTCCGTGGTCTATAAAAAATCTTCTCCCTATTTTTGCTCCGGGATGAATTTCTATGCCTGTCAAAAACCTGCCCGCCTGCGAAACAAACCTCGCAAATAGCCTGCACTTATGATTCCATAAAAAATGAGAAATTTTATGGATATAAACCGCATGCAAGCCCGGATAGCATGTAATAACTTCCAGAGCATTTCTTGCCGCAGGGTCTCTTTCGTAAACCGAATTTATATCTTCCCTGAGAGTTTTAAACATTAAATTATTATACCAAAATCAAAGGTGAAATTAAATCTTTAATATTATTCGTATCTCAGGGCTTCGACGGGGTTCATTCTGGAGGCTTTATAGGCAGGGTAAAAACCGAAGAAAATTCCTACGCACAAAGAAAAGACGAGAGCGATTATTATCGGTTCCGTCGTAACGATAGTTTTCAGCGGAGAAAAGGCGGTTATGGCACTTGAAATTCCAAACCCGAAGGCTATGCCGAGCAAGCCGCCGAAAAGGCTCAGAACGGCTGATTCTATCAGAAATTGCTTGAGTATGTCAGACTTTTTAGCCCCTATAGCCATCCGTATCCCTATTTCTTTCGTTCTTTCCGTAACGGAAACGAGCATTATGTTCATTATGCCTATGCCCCCCACGAGCAAAGAAACGGCGGCTATGCTTGCCAGAAGAATCGTAAAGGTGTTGGCGCTGGAGTTCGCGGTTGCCGCGAGTTCGGTAAGGTTTCGGACAAAAAAATCGTCCGGCTTGTGCAGAGGTATATGGTGCCTTTGCCTTAAAAGCGCGGTGATTTCCGACTGTGCTCTTACCGTGTCTTTATTGGATTTTGCAGATACCGCTATGGCATGTACCCAAGTGGTCCCTGCAATTTTTTCTAACATTGTAGTTATCGGTATTACGACCGTATCATCCTGATCTTGTCCGAAAGCGTTAAATCCTTTGATGGACAAAAGACCTACTACCGTAAACGGAACATTGTGTATGAGTATTATATGCCCTATCGGGTTTATAAGTCCGAAAAGTTCCGTTGCCGAGGTGTTTCCCATAACGGCGACGTTTGCGGCGGAGGCTACCTGCTGATGAGTGAAAAAAGTACCTTTTGCGACCGACCAGTCCCTAATTATAGTAAACGAAGAATTTGCGCCGTTAATTAATGTGGACCAGTTATTGCCCCGCCATATAACCTGCTGAGCCATGCCGAGCATTCCTGAATCGGTTTTTACCGCCGGAAGTTTTCTTATAGCATAGGCATCGTTCAACGTCAGCGTAGGCAGAACGCCGAAACCGCTGTGTATGCCGCCAAGAGAAGATGAACCGGGAAGTATGATAAGCAGGTTTGAGCCCATTGCATTAATAGAGTTCTGAATGGCTCTCGAAGCCCCCTGTCCTATGCTTACGGTTGCTATAACCGAACCCACGCCTATAATGATACCGAGTATAGTCAAAAAAGACCTGATTTTGTTTCTCAGCAGAGTCTTATATGCAGACTCAAGATCTAAAAGAAATGCAAATTTTACCTGATTTTGTTTCATAAGATTTTTTCAGCGTCTCCGCCTATAGTATCGGAAGATATAATTATCCCGTCTTTAACCGTAACGAGTCTTCTTCCGTAACCAGCTATATGCCTATCGTGCGTTACTAGAATAATCGTAGCGCCCCTTTCCGCGTTGATTTTTCCGAAAAAATTCATAACGTCCGCCCCCCTTACCGAATCAAGATTGCCCGTCGGCTCGTCCGCCATAATTATCGGCGCATTGTTTACTATGGCTCTTGCGATAGCAACTCTCTGCTGTTCGCCGCCGGATATTTGGTTAGGAAATTTATTTCCTTTTTCGGAAAGGTCAACGAGTTTTAACGCTTCCATGCCCATTTCTTCGGAATCCTTAGAATGGAGGCCGGAATAATAAAGCGGCAGTATAACGTTTTCCATAATGGACAGCCTTTGTATAAGGTTGAAGCCCTGAAATACGAAGCCTATTTTTTTATTTCTTATCTCGGCAAGTTCGTCGGACGTTAAGCCGGAAACATCTTTTCCTTCAAGAAAATAACTGCCGGAGGTCGGCTTGTCTAAGCATCCCAATATGTTCATCAGCGTGGATTTGCCGGAGCCCGATGCTCCCATTATGGAAACGAATTCCCCATTTTTAATAATAAGATTTATGCCTTTTAATACCTCATAGGCAATATCTCCGATTTTATAGACCATACCGATATTTTCAAGCCTTATAAGCGGTATGTTTTCGTTTTTAATTCCGTAGTTATCCATATGAAAATTATAATTAGAAGAACATCTTTCTTCCGGGCGCCGCCGCCGTTTGATTATTAGACTTTAAACCCGTTATTATTTCTGTTCCGGCTTTAATATCCTTAGAGATAACCTCCGTATATTCGTCGTTGTTTATGCCAAGATTTACTATTACCGGTTCCGGCATTTTATTTTTTAATATCCAGACGACCCCTTCGCCCGCCTTTAATTTTTTTGATAAATTATCCATAATTTCTTTGTTCTCATTGACCGGAATAAATCTTAAGGCGGAATTAGGCACGCCGAGGACGCCTTTTTTTTCCGAGACGTAAATTTTAGCGATAGCCGTCATACCGGGAAGTATCAATCCGTTTTTATTGTCGAAAAATATCGTAACGTTGTAGCTTACGACCCCGGAAACCGTCGTTGGATTTATCCTTACGTTATGGACGTAACCCCATATCGTCTTATCGGGATAGGCATATACGGTAAACGACGCTTTATCCCCCTTTTTTATGC
>JAJXXD010000144.1 GCA_021781285.1 bacterium
AGAGGGTTCCTGCTGAACCACGAGCATTGCTAATTCAGGATGCTTATATGGAACAAAAGCCATAAAAGATGCAGTATATCTGTTTTTATAATATTTACCCGTTTTAGGATCAGCAATCTGACCGGTCCCCGTTTTTCCGGAAACCTTAAAATCTATGAGATTAGAATACTGCCCCGTCCCCCCCTTGACGACCAACCGCATCATATATTTAACTTCTTTATCTATCTTGGGAGTTATTATTCTTTTTAAATATTTTGATTTTGCTTTATAAATAACTTTTCCATATGCATTTACGATTTTTTTAATAATATAAGGTTTTATTATGCGTCCGCCGTTTGCTATCGCCGAAAGTCCGGCCATTTCCTGTAGTCCGGTAACGCTGATACCCTGTCCGAACGCCATTTCACAGGGGCCCACTTCCGACCATTTACTTAAAGGCCTTATAATTCCTTTAGCTTCCCCCAAAAGTCCGGCATGAGGAGTATGTCCGAAGCCCCACAAACTAAACCAATTATAAAGCTGTGCCTTTTTAAATTTCATGCCTATCCGGCATTCGCCGACATTGCTAGAATATTCGACTATCTGGTTGACGGAAAACCTGCCGAACCAATTTTCTACATCGTGGACGGTTATACCGTCTAACGAGTATATTCCGTGATAACAGTTAATCACGGTATCGGGTTTGACAAGCCCTTCGGAAAGAGCGGCGGCGACCACAAACGGCTTCATGGTGGAACCGGGTTCAAAATCGTCCGTAACGGCTCTATTTCTCCAGTATCTTGCGGAATACTTCCAGTAATAGTTTGGATTAAAATCGGGATAATCTGCCATAGCAAGAATCGCCCCCGTGTTTGGATCCATAAGTATTGCAAAAGCGCCCTTAGAATCCGCCGCCTTTGCCTCCTTATCTAAATAATACTGCGTTATAAACTGAAGCTGCTTATTAATAGTTAAATAAATATTATCTCCGTGCGTTGCTTTTTTAAGTCCGAAGCCTCTTATGAATATATACTGCCCCAAACCGTCGTGCAGAACCTTTAATGCCCGTTTATTCCCCTTTAAAAATTTATTGTATTTATATTCTATCCCCGACAAACCGTTATCGTTGATTCCGACAAATCCTAAAACATGAGCCAACAGCGTACCGTTAGGATAATACCTTACCGGCTGTTTTACTATAATGACCCCGCCTATTCCCTGTTTCTCCACGTCTTTTGCCGTCTGTCCCGATACCCTCTTTTTAATCCATGCGAATTGGATTCTTCGATTTAATATTTTAATTATTTTTGCGTAACTAATCCCCGTTAGTTTAGATAATTTTTCGGCATTCCTAAGCTTATGCCCGACCATCAAAGGATCGACGGCAATTCCCGGCACGTTAACGCTTGCCGCAAGTATGCTGCCGTTAGAAGAATAAATATTGCCGCGCTCCGGCGTAAAATACACGTTTGCGCGGAACTGCTCGCGGGCAAGCATTTTTAATCTTTGACCCTCGATTATTTGAAGGTCGAATGCCCTGCTTATCAATAATCCCCCGAAAATTAGAATTACGATAAAACCGATTAGCATTCTCAGTTTTAAAGTCGTTTTCCATACTCTAATCATGGACCATTATAATTTCGCCCTCTTTCGGATAAATAAAACCCATTTTCCCTGCAATACCGTAAATCCTTGAAGGAGAGCTTAAAGCCGTTTTTTTAATTAAAAGTTCCTTATGTTTATGTTCTAATTTTGATTTAATATTATTAAGCTTAGTAATATTGTAGCCGAGTTTTATGCTTTCCATCGTAGTCCATACGTAAAAAATACCCAGAACGGTCAATATTATGACCAGAACGATAAAATAAGGCTTTATTTTAGACATGATAAAAAGCCCTCAATTTTGCGCTTCTCGATCTCGGATTGTTTTTTATTTCTTCGTCTCCGGGAACTATAGGTTTTTTATTTAACGGTTTAAAATCTAAATTATTCTTTAAAAAATGCTTAACGAGCCTGTCCTCTCCAGAGTGAAAAGAAATTATAGCCGCAATACCGCCTTTATTCAAAACATTTTTAAGTTTTTCTAAAAATTCCGCCAATGAATCGTATTCTTTATTTACGAAAATTCTTAACGCCATAAATGTTTTTGTCGCAGGGTCCGTTTTAAATTTTTTGAATTTTCCGTAGCTTCTATAGACGGCTTTTCTTACAATATCCGCTAATTCCAAAGATGTTTCCACCGGCTTATTTTTTCTGTATTCTATTATCCTTTTTGCTATTCTTCTCGAAAACTTTTCATCCCCGAATTTATATATAATATCGGCAAGATTTTTTTCGGGATAGCCGTTTATTACATCATAAGCCGTTAAACTGTTTTCCGTATCCATTCTCATATCCAGACCGCCGCCGGCGGCGCCGGTTCCTTCTTCGTTAAAGCTAAACCCTCTGCCGCCCTCAAGCTGAATAGAGCTTATTCCAAGGTCAAGCACTACGCCGTCGATACCCGCAAGCCCTTCAGCCTTTACTATTTCATCTATTTTACTAAAATTTGAATGGAACAGCTTGAAATTTTTATTATCAAATTTCCCTTCAAATTCCGATTGAGCGTTTTTGACAGCTTCGGCATCTCTGTCTATTCCGATAAGAAAACCGCCTTTATGCAATCTTCTCAAAATCTCTTCGGAAAAACCCCCTCCACCTAAAGTTCCGTCAACATAAACATTGCCCCGTTTAATGTTCAAAATATTCATCGCTTCGTTCAAAAGCACCGGTATATGTCCGGCAGCAACCTGCCGTCCGTTTTGTTCTCTCTGCGCTTCCGCCATATAACCCGCTCCGGTCGTTTTTCTCCCCGGCGGCATACTAAAAACCTATCTGCGACATAGTAGCCGCAATGGATTCGAAATTGGATTTTGCGCCTTCAAAGTTTGCGTCCCATAGATTTCTGTCCCATATTTCGAATCTGTTGATTATTCCTACCAGAACCGCATCTTTATTTAAATTTCCGCTGATTTTAAGCGATTGCGGAATATGTATTCTGTCCATTTTATCTAGTTCGACTTCCTCCGCTCCGGAAAAAAAATACCTTAAAAATTCTATAACGTCTTTTTGCATAGAAGGAAGTTTAAGTGCCTTTTCTTCCAATTTGCGCCACTCTTCAAGCGGATACGCGACAAGGCACTTATCGAGATTGGTAATTACGACGGCGGTATTATCGTAAACCGATAGCAATGAATCCTTAATCTTCTGGGGAATTTTTATTCTGCCTTTATCGTCTATAGAATGGTTATATCTTCCGCTTAACATAAAATAAATAAATTATTTAAGTTTATTATTTTAATATAATTAAATGCTTACCACTTTTTACCACTTTTTACCACACTTAAATAATATTATCGATTTTATTAAAAGTCAAGCGAATTTAAAAAAATATTTTTTATTAAATATAAAATTAATTTGTTGCAGGCAAAAGAGAAGTTACTAAAAGAAATATGTATGGTCGGAGTTTTGTTTTAAATTGTGGAGGGTGAGCATGCCGGCTATTTGGAAAGGCTTTATCAGCATGCTTTCGTCCAATGATAAAAGTTCTTTACTCTTGGAGCAGATATAAATTGAAACGGAGGACGAATATTTTAATAATTCGGCGAGATTCTCTATTATTAAATCCTTAAATTTTTTATCTATAAGAGGATTTTCGGCTATATTCTTGGCATAGAGCAAAGGTGCCCTTGCCATGCTGAATATATTAATATCGTTTTCCATTACGGCAAGCGTTCTTGCAAATATAAGACCCGCTATCGATTTTTCCGGTTCCTTTTCGGGGTCGGCAAGCTGGACTATTAAAATCTTTTCGTTTTCGGTTGACATATTTTATATTTATTTTCGGAATTATGCACTTGACAAAGCGAGATTGCTTCGCATCCTTTTGTCTGCATAAAACCGTTGGTTTTATAAACGCCGCCAAAGATACGCTCGCAATGACGGAAGGGAAAATTAATCTGACACCTTTTTCTATGCTTTTGCGGCGGTTAAGTATTCGTTAAGCCAGTCTTTTAAATGCGTCCTTTTTAGCCCTAACAATTCGTCCGGTCCGCCCATATCTCCTTCGCATATATTGTCGTATTTCAACATTCTTATCTGGTCCGAAGTTATAGGGGCATTTTTCGATAAAGACGACGATAATTTTTCGATAAAATTTAAAGACTTCTCCGCTATAAAAGACGGCGCATGAATTTTCAGTTTTTTCGGCGGAGAAATTTCCATGATTAAATCTATCATTCCCTCGAACGTAAATGTATCAGGGCCGCACAGCTGAAATACTTTATTTATCGTTTTTTCGTTATATAAAGCATTATTATATGCTTCGGCCACGGAAAAGACGTCTATCGGCGCAAATTTAGTTTCGCCGGTTCCGATTATCGGTACGAACGCTCTTGTTTTTACCAAGTCGATTAGGTCGTCGAAAAAACCGGCGTTATTTCCAAAAATTAACGACGGACGAAAAACGGTCCATTTAAGGCCGGAATTCCTGACTAAAGATTCTCCTTCATATTTAGTCGAAAAGTATTCCGAATCGCTGTTTTCGGCGGCGCCGAGAGCGCTCATATGAATAAATCTCTCTATGCCGCTTTCT
>JAJXXD010000196.1 GCA_021781285.1 bacterium
TATATAAGTATTTCAACGGGATAAGAAGCACTGTGGTCTATTCCCGGAAATTTATCCGTAGAAGTCGCTCTTGCGCCGCTGTCTATTTCTATTGAATGTCTTTCAGTGGAGCTTCTTGTAACGCCTATTTCTATAAAGCCTATGGACGGCCTTTCTATATTATAAACTAAATGCCATCCTCCGGTATTACGTTTTATACCTTGTAAAACTAAATTCGCTACACCCAGAAGGTTTGAATCGGTGCTTCCGGAATAGTTGGATATTTGATCTACACTCCCCGGAAACGAGCCGCCTCCGATACCACCCGGAAACCTGCCGGTTCTCATAGGGCCGTATTGGCTGTTCGACGGCGTTCCGCCTACCGCTTCCCTTATAGCGGCTTTCAAATAGTTGTTAACTTCTACCGCATAATTCACGTAAGAATTGCCCGAAAAAGTCCTTGCCAATGCCGGAAGATTTACCATACTTACTACTATGCCCTGACCGGGCGTAGTATAAACGGCTACCCTTAAAGGCAGTCCGAAAGCGCCCAAGGGGTAGTTTCCGTTATCCGCCATATATTTGTCGTAAACCCCGTTAGTCGCTACGACTACCGTTGAATTATAAGAATCTCCGGCGGGAAGCGCCGTGTTAAACTTGCCTATCACCGTCCATTTATGGCTGTTCAAAGCCGATTCGACTTTTTGCGCTACGGATGAAATGCTTCCGGGTACATTAACGGCAACTTTGGTAAACACCCCGTAATCGGCGGCAAATGCATTCCCTGCAATTAAAAACACGGATAGAAACACGGGAACCAATAATAACAGAAGTTTTAACTTAACTCGTTTCATAACTCTTTCCTCCCCATTTTTGTAAAACGTTAATTTGATAAACTATTATTTATCGTTTTACCATATTAAAATAAATAAATCAATTACAATTCTTAACTATTTTATAGGAAAATATATATAATAATTAAGATATATTAATAACCTTATAATTAAATAAATAAGGGGGTTCCCTTACTTCGAGAAATTTTCGGACGGTATTCCTATGAAAAATCCCTGAGCGTAATCAACGTTTAACTTCTTCAATTCGGTTAAAACTTCATCGGACTCTATAAATTCGGCGATGGTCTTAATCCCCATTTCTTTGGCAATCGAAATAGAACTCACCACGACCGCCCTGTCCATTTTATCCTCAAAAATTCCCCTTATAAACTCGCCGTCTATTTTAAGAAAATCGATAGGAAACCTCTTGATATATAAAAACGAACTGAAACCGGAACCGAAATCGTCCACCGCAAACCTGAAACCCTCGTATTTAAGATTGACTACGAACTTTTCTAGAAGAGTTATATTTTTTACGGTTTCCCTTTCGGTCAGTTCAAAAACTATTTTGGAAGTATCTATATTGTACTTTAAGGACAAACGCTTCACCGTTTTTACGTAATCCGTCACTATTAATGATTTAGGGGAAAGATTTATAAACATATCGCTTTTATAGTTTTCTTCCTTGATTTTCTGAAAAGCCTTCTCCAGCAGCATTAAATCCAACTTGTGCGCAACGCCTATATTTTCGGCTATTTCTATAAATTCTCCCGCAGAAATAATATTCGGCAGTTCGCCTTTGATAGTTTCTAATTTTATCCGCATTAAAAGCTCATGCGCGATAACGCCTCCGGTTTTCAAATCCATTATAGGCTGGAAATAAGGCAGTATTATATCCTGTTCTAAAGCGTTCAAGACCATCTTGCTCTTTTCGGAAACCTCTTTATAGATGGAAATAGCGTCCTCTTCCTTTGCGGCGTAAACAGTATCCTTTCCCATTTTTTTGGCTTTATACATCATATTGTCGGCAAGCAAAAACAGGTCTTTTTCGTCCGTCGCGGAATAAGGATAGACTGCTATGCCTATCGAAACGGTAGCCCCTACCGATTTTTGCGTGTTAGAATCCAACAGCGAGAACTTCTTTATACTTTCCCTTATTTTATTGGAAATCATATACGCCTGCTCTTCTTTCGCCCCGGGAAGAATCATCACGAATTCGTCTCCGCCGTAACGGGCTAGAATATCCTCGCTCCTTTTTTCTTTTTCGAGTATATCGGCTATCGCCTTAAGAAACTTGTCCCCGAAATTATGCCCGTACATATCGTTAATCAACTTAAAATTATCGAAATCGATAAAAACCAAGCTGAAAGGATTGTCATTCCTCTTCGACCTTTCGACCTCGTAATGCAAGAACTCCATAAAAACCCGCTGGTTGTACAGGCTTGTAAGCCCGTCCCTCGTAGCGTAATATTCAAGTTCTTTGGTATATTTATATATGGCTTTTATAGAACCTATGACGTTCAAAAGAGTGGTCAAAACAGAGCTTATTACAAGTTCTCTTACGGTATCTATCGACTCTTCCGCCTGAATTCCGATACCTACGATACCTCCTATATGCGGGGTATCCAGAATTACCTTTTTTGTCTGAACCGATAAATCCTCTTCCGAAAGTTCTTGGAGTTTTGAATTTTTATCGGCTATGTTATGAAATATCTCGTGGCTTCCTATTCCCTTTATGAAAAAACTGTTAAGTCCGTTATGGTATATGCTTTGGTAAATAAGCTTATCGAATAATTTTTTAGTTTTTTCGGTCGGCTCCCCTTTCCAGAATACCTCTATTTCGATTAAATTCTCGTCCTGAATAAATATCGAAAAAACGTTATATACTTTAATGATATTATTCATTTCTATCAGTAGGTTAAAGACATGCTCCTTCCAATCCTTAACTACTTCAGAGGTAATAATAAACCGCTCTAAGAGTTTTATTTCAAATTCGAGAACGTCTTTATCGACCGCTATATCCTTAAGCCTTGCAGAAAGACCGCTCACCCCTTTATAAATCTGGTTAAATTCCTCGAATTTGAGGTCTATGAACTTTGTGTCTAACGATTTTAAATCTTTGACCGTTTTTATATTTTCTACTTCTTTATTTATGCTTTCTATCCCGTGCTTGATAGAGCGCCTTAAAATTAAAGTTACGAAAACTCCGCCTGAAATAGGCAGAATAAAAATGAGAAATAAAATAAAAAAATAATAGTTTTTAAATTTATTAGTAAGGCTTGCGGTATTAAAAGAAACCTCTATGACGCCGTTAACATCTCCGGCTTTTGCCATAGTGTGGCATCTCAGGCACATAGATTTCGCGAGCAGCGGATATGCGTAAATTTCCTTTCCGTTTAACGTTTTATGAATTATAGATTTTGTTTCAAAAGCCTTTTTAACGATGCTGTTTTCCTTCGGCTGAGGAACTATGCCAAACTGCTTATTTACAATCGAGCCTCTGAATATGGAAACTCCCACCATTTTTTCGTTCTTGGAAGACTTCTTCAGCGCCCCGATAAAACCTTCCACCTGCTTTTCGTTCCATCCCTTCTTCATTATCTGATACATCGTATTAAAGGTCTGATCGGCTATATAGGAACTTGTGGTCTTCGCTCCGGTATTTATTATCTTATTTCCGAAATTATACAGCAGGTAAGCAGATATAACCGCGATAGCCACGCTTGTGGAAACCGCAATGCAGAGTATAAATTTATCTAATCTTTTAAAAAACCGCGGGGTTTTCAATTTCATATATTTTTTATTTCATAATAAATTTATATAGTAATTATAACATAATAAGGCATAATTTTAACATTTATATTTTTTATATCGTCTTTTTTATATATTTGTGACATTTGTCACTGCAATAAAATAACTTTATGATAAAATTAAATAAACATAACAATTTAATTTAATTAAAATTTAACTAAAAGGAGCTTTTACTATGGATGCGAGTCATGACCCTCTTGCGGCTTTAAGGATGGAACACGAAGAAATCAGGAACGTTTTAAATAAATTTGAAGGATACCTAAAGAAAACGGCCTCGGCTGAAAAAGGCGAAGACAGGAATAATTTAATAAATCAATTAAGCGAAATAACCGCTTTTATGGACAAAGACCTGGAAATACACTTTAAAAGGGAAGAAGAAGCTCTGTTTCCGGTTCTCGGAAATTATATCGGCATAGAAACAGGTCCAATAAACGTTATGATTATAGAACATAATCATTGCAGAGACCTTTCCGCCGCCTTTAAAGTAAAAATTAATAACTACCTGTCCGATAAGGATTACAAACCTCTTATCGGCGCCGGAAATTCTTTGAGCCAGCTTCTGTCGGAACACGAGGACAAAGAAGACAACATATTATTTAATATGGCGGAGATGCATCTTACTCAGGACGAGAAGCGGAATATTATGGAAAAGATACTTACTATTAAATAGTCATCCGGTAAATAATTTATAAAATGGAGTGAAATCATGCAAAATATAGACGATTTAAAAAAAATTAAACTCGACGTAAGAGAAGACATTAAAAACGGAGCCGACCCGTTTAAAAAAATTATGGAAGCCATAAATAAACTAAAAGACGGCGAAGCGCTGGATTTAATAAACGGCTTCGAACCTTTCCCGCTTTATTCGGTTTTAAAAAACAAAGGGTTTGAGCATATTACCAATAAGGTACCTGAGG
>JAJXXD010000083.1 GCA_021781285.1 bacterium
TCGACCTACTCTGCCAGCTCTCCGAAATGATATTTAATTAAATTAATAAACTAATATAACATTATAGAGATTTTTATTCAAGCGGTAATACGACAACATTAATATGCCTTATATAATCTAAGAGAATGTCTATTTTCTACCCCTCAGCCTGACTATTTTTACGAAATCCGTAGAACCGGGTTCTCCGATAGGAACGCCGCCGGTTAATATCGCATAATCGGGGCTTTTACTTCCTGCATTTTTCATTCCGCCGTTAATTAAATCGATTACGTCTTTTAAATCGATATCCTTATCCTCTATATTTTTCATAACGGCGCATGAAACTCCGTAACTTAAAGACAATTTTCGCTTTACGAATTCATTCGGGACTATAGCGAGAATAGGCACATGCGGCTTTAACGACGATATTAAATTAGCGGTATAACCCGACCTTGTTATTGCCGCTATAATAGAATTTTTTAAAAGTTTAGACGCCGCAACCGACATTTCGGCAATTATATTAGAAATATCCGGCGTATGACGTCCGGTTAAATATTCTTCGCCGTTGCCGAATTTATAAATTTTATTAAACATTGCGCTATTTTCGGTAGCTCTTATAATCTTCGACATATATTTAACGGCTTCCGCAGGGTATTTGCCGACAGCGGTTTCTTCGGACAGCATTACCGCATCCGTTCCGTCAAAAATAGCGTTGGAAATATCGGTAACCTCGGCCCTTGTCGGGGATTCATTTTCAACCATGGACAAAAGCATCTGGGTTGCCGTTATAACCGGCTTTTTGTAAAAATTTGCAACGGATATTATCCTTTTTTGCTCAAGAGGTATGTTCTCGACGGGGGCTTCTACGCCGAGGTCTCCTCTAGCCACCATCAAAGCGTCTGAAACCATGGCTATCTTCTCGATATTTTTTAGCGCTTCCACTTTTTCTATTTTTGCAATAATTAAAAACTCTTTTTCGGGATAGTTGTTTTTAAGAAAATCTTTAACATATAAAATATCTTCGCAACCCCTGACAAATGAAACCGCAAACATATCAACATTATGTTCCACGCCGAATTTTAAAAATTCTTTGTCGTTGTAGGTAATGGAAGGAATGTTTAGAACAGAATCCGGAAAATTTATGCCTTTTTCCGGCTTAAGTATGCCGTCGGTTAAAACTTCCGCCTCAAGTTCATTTTCGTTTAGCTTTTTTATTATTTTTAACTTTATCTTTCCGTCGTCTATATATACTAAACTTTTAGGTTTTATATCTTTGCAGAGATAGGCATAATCTATGAAAATCTTCTTTCCATCGGATACGATATGTCTATTCGTTAATGTCATTATATCCCCTTTATTAATGGGGATATAATCTTTCAGTAATTTTCCGGTTCTTATTTTTGGTCCCGGCAAATCAATCAAAATACCTGCGTCTTTGGATATCGATCTTATGCTTTTAATCGCTTTGATAAAATAACTTTCATCTCCATGGGAAAAATTCAGCCTTATAACGTCGGCTCCGTTTTTTATAATATTTTCAAGCACGTGCTTGCCGTCGCTTGCCGGTCCCAGAGTAGCGACAATCTTAACTCTTTTCCTGCCGATATTAAACATGGAATATTTTAACCGCTTTTTATCGTTTTTATTTTATCGAAATTATATCAGATTATGTGAAACCCTTCAAATTTTATTCCTTACGTCTTTACAAATCTATGGTTAAAGGGGTAAAATAATAAATATGATTAATCTTTATAATCCGCAAAATTTTTCGTCCATATTTTCTATATTAATTACCGCATTTCTCTTAGGAATAGTTCACGGATTTACTCCGGACGAACATACATGGCCGATTACGTTCAGCTATTCCATAGGCAGTTACAGCACGAAAGGCGGATTTAAAACCGGCGTCCTGTTTTCCCTCGCATTTACTTTTCAAAGAGCCGTCGCATCGGAACTGTCTTATTACGCTCTCGGAAAAATATTAACGAAACCGGACGTCGTTCCTGTAATATACATATTCGTCGGCATAGTGATGTCGTTTGCCGGAGCTTACGTAATAGGACTTGGAGAAAACTTCGAACTGTTCGAAGGGCTTGAAAAAATATTTTTGAAATTTCTAAAAATTAAAACTCTTAAGCCGCAATCAAAACATATAAACGATAAATCGCGTCAGATTCCCATATATATGGTACTGCTTCACGGATTTATCGCCGGATGGGGTACCGGCGCTTTCGCGATTATAGTTTACACGGTCCTTGCTCCAAAAATGCCTAACGGATATACCGGGTTTCTGCCGGGTCTTTTATTCGGTTTCGGGACTATGGCTACCCAGATAATTATAGGCATGTTTGCGGGAAGGTTTATGGAGCGCCTTAATATCCCGAAAAAAGGCATAGAATATATCGCAAGAAAAACATCGGGACTTACTCTTTTTTGGGGCGGGCTGGCTTTTGTACTTGCGGCGGCATTGGAAATAGCCTTTCCGGAACTTATTCGGGCAGGCTTTATCACGCCCGTTAAAGTCCACAATCTTCACAGCCTTGGAGTCGGATTCTTTCTGGTTATTTTTATACTCTTGTTTATATTGACGACGTCGTTTATCAAATCCTTAAAATACGTAAAAAATAACGGCTCGGAATTCCTTTAAATCAAAATCAATGGAGAATTTTATTCCTTTATTCTATCCTTAAATATTTCACTGTTGTAAATTGCAAAATATTTCTTTACCCTTTTATAATATCCGTAATAGAAATCCGAAAAAAGCCTGTTGGTGCTTTCGGAAATATCAAGATTCAATCTATCATTGCCGCCGCCGTTTGTTCCGTATGACGCCAAAGACCTGCTGACTAACGTCGGACCGACGTTATATGCAAATAATGCAAGCTTCAAATTTTTAAATTCATATAATAAGCTTAACAAATATCTTGCGCCTATTTTTATGTTTAAAGAAGGGTTGTACAGATAATTTATCGGAAGATACTCTATATATCTTGTATTATAATTAAATTTTTTAGACTTTATGTTGTATTTTTTGATAAGATAAAGCCCCGTTACCGGTTTAATCTGCATAAGACCTACGGCTCCCATATTCGAGTAAGAAAAATTATTAAACGAACTTTCCACCCTTATAACAGCCAGAATCAATGCCGGATTTATCTTGTATTTTTCCCCTAAATTAAAAATGAGACCGGAAACCTTCCTTTCCTCCGACACTGGAAGTCCCGAGTTAAAGGTTTTTATAATTTTAAAAATCTTTAACTTTTCATAATCGACGCGGATTTTATTTTTAAGCAGTTTTACGTCCTGCCGCTCCTTTAAATAGCTGTAATACATAGGAATAACATAACAATAAGACAAAAAGGCTACGGAAATTAATACCGACAGCAATAAAAAATAAGGTAAAAAATATTTAAATTGGATTTTGTTTATTAATTTTCTTATAATAATTCTCAGTCCAAATAAAATTTTTCTAATTTTTTTCAAAATTTACTCCAAAAACGTTAAAATTTTAATAAAAAATATATATTTTATTTACAAACAAATACTTTTAATACATATTTTGATTAAAATATATCATAAGTTAATATAAAAGTCAAATTTATAACCTTTTTTGCGGTAAAAACGCCGATTTAACTGAAAAAATCCTTAAAAAAATAATAGTCTTATGTTATTGTAAAAAAATATTTTCTTGCTATCTATTTTAAAAAATGGTAAATTAAAACAATCGGCCTATTTGCTATTTTGGTTTTAGTTAATGCGTTTTATTTAAAATCTGTTTAACTTACGTCTAAAATTTAAAATTAATTTTAAACCTTTAATAAGGAGAACAAAAATGGCTGATCAGACAAAAATGGCTATCATTTCTATTCACGGAACGCTGGATATGGCTTACCCGCCGCTTATTCTTGCATCGACGGCGGCAACCCTGGATATTGAGAGCGCAATATTCTTTACGTTTTATGGATTGCAAATACTCAAAAAAGATGCGGGGGACAGCCTGAAGGTTTCTCCTATCGCAAATCCCGCAATGCCTATGCCCGTCCCAAACATTATAGGCACTCTTCCCGGCATGACCGCGATGGCGACTTCCATGATGAAATCTATGATTAAGAAAAACGGAGTGGCGTCTGTTCCCGAACTCATATCTTTATGCCAGGAAACCGGCGTAAGGCTTATCGCATGCCAAATGACGATGGACCTTTTCGGTTTCAAAAGGGAAGATATGATAGACGGAGTAGAATATGCCGGTGCGGCTACTTTTATGGAATATGCCGCAAATGCTCAGATTCATCTTGCGTTTTAATCCGACGCCGCAAAAAAAATAGAACATACAAAAACCCCTGCCTTAGTAATGCAGGGGTTTTGATTTTTATTGACATACAGTATAAATATATATATAATAATATTAATTAATATATATATTTATACTGTATTTTTATATAATTTTTTAGCAATAATTATGAATAATTACGAAGAAGAATATAGAGCCGAAGCAGAACT
>JAJXXD010000162.1 GCA_021781285.1 bacterium
TTTCTTTTATCATAATGCCGATTGTATAAGGCTCTTCGCCGGTAGAGCACGCCGAGCTCCATATCCTTATTTTTTTGTAAGCGTTATTGCCGGCCGTCTGCACGACCTGCTTTAAAATATCGACAAACACTTCAAGCTGCGGCATATCCCTGAAAAAACTTGTTTCGTTAGTAGTGACGCTGTTTAACAGCTCCTGCGTTTCCTTGATTTTATCGGGAGAATACTTTAAATAGTTATAATAATCCTCAAAATTAGGCAGGTTCAAAACAGAAAGCCTTTTAGACAGTCTTGTTTCCAGCAAATATTTTTTCTGTCCGCTAAAATATATTCCGGATATCTCGTAAATCAGCTCTTTTAATTTATTAAAGACGTCGTCGGATAAAATTGCGCCGGTATATTCCATGTATATGTGTGGGTAGTTTAATTTTTTATTAATTCCAAAGAAAAATTTTTTATATCTTTATCTTTAGACGAATTATATTTTTTCAGAATAGAATTTGATTTTTCTTTATCCAATATATGCAATGCCCGTAATAGCGCAATTTTAACCATTTTGCTTTTTTCTTTTCGCAAAACGGAAGCAAGTTTATCAAAACTGGCTTTATCTCCGGACTTCTGGATTAATTCGATTATTTTATATCTGAAAATATCTGAATAATTCCCCGAGTTAAGCGCGTCTAAAAAAACTACGGGGTTTTCTTCTCCGGATGTTAAGAGGGACTCCAGATAATTTAACTTTATTTCTTCGTCGCTTTCTTCGAGCATAAACGCCGTTTCTTCTTTATGTTTAATCAAATCGAAATTTTTAAGCGATTTTGCAAGAAGCCTCTTGAGAAAAACGGACTTAATATATTTAAATGCCATGAGTTTAGCGTATAAATCGGAAATTTCTTTTGCCGTAAATTTTATTTTTTTATTCCCGAGAATTCTCAAAGAATATTCGACGATTTTATCGTTCTTTAAAGAAAGGCCGTCTATAAAAAAATAGATATATTTTTTGCTTTTATTCAGGCTTATAAGATTAGACAAGGTCTCGACGTAAGCTCCTATAACGTCCGGATAATTTTCCTTAAGAAGACTATTAAAAATTTTTTCTTCGTAAGAAGCCGCGTTTTTAAAATATCCGAGCAAGCCGACGGCCGATTTTCGGACGTCGCCGTTGCCGTCTTTTATATAGCCGTTAATAACGGCGTCTATTAACGGAGGTTCATAATGGCTGCCGGACAGTTTTTGCGCGTATTTCAAAAGCGAAAGTTTTATTTCCACGAAAAGTTTTTTATCTTTATAAAAATCTAAAAGATTAATTATATCTCTATGGGAAATATCGGATAAAACGTCTATAAGTAAATCCGTTTTATTATTTAAATCGTCGGACGGTTTTAACGATTTTATAAATTCGGCTATAAATTTCGGCCTTGCTATTTTTTTTATTATTTCTTTTATATAGCCGTATTCAGTTTCGTCCAAATTTTCGTTTTTTTGGTAATATTCAAAAATAAATTTGAATATTTTTCTCGATTTTTTATGATTTAACAGAGAAAAATAACATAAAATAGCGTCTATAGCGTCTTTTTCTTCATAATCGTTTAAGGAGAATACGCTTATTTTTAAATTCATTTTGGACAGCTTGAGGTACATTCTTTCCTTGCTTATATTTATTCCGCTCTTATCGCATTCGCTTATAAAACATATTTTATAAAGACTTTTGAGTATATATATTTTGTCTAATTTATATTTTACGTTTTTATTCAGAAGTTCCAGCAAAAAGTCCGTTACCTCGTCTCCGCCTATTTTGGAAAGAGATTCGGTAATTATATTTTTAACGACTCTGTCGTCCGTACTCGATAATATTTCTTTAAGTTTCGGAAAAGCTTTTTTTAGTTTCAATTCCCCTATCGAAAAAAGCGCGGCGGATAACGCAAAAAAATTCCCCTTTAGCGCCTTGAACAAAATATTTCCCAAATCTATCTTTAATATTCCGCTCGATTCTATAGCATTCGCCATCGTAATCTCGTCTTTACTGTTTGCAAGAGCTTTTAAAGCTTTTTTCGGAAAATCCGGCGGAGTAAAACGTCCGTATCTCATCAGTTCCGCGGTTATTCTGTCGTACTTTCCGCTGTTTTTGCCGGCGTAATCCGCTAAAAAATTACCGTTCCGCATAGCCAGCTGTTTCAAAACATCGAAAGAATTTGAACGGAGTCTTATGCTGAAAGACGGGGATGCGGCGGAATCCATAAGTTTTTTGATAAGTTCTTTTTCCCCGCGGACGATATTTGCCAAGGCGTTTTGGACGGATTCGACGACGCCGGGACTGTCGGAATCCAGCATTTTTATTAACTTTTTTATATCTTCCGCGGTTCCAGATTCCGCAAACTTTTTTATTTCTTCTTTATTCATAAGATTTCAATTTAGCCCTCAATTTTATAATTGATTTAGAATGAATCTGGCAGATTCTCGATTCGGTTAAATTTAATATATTTCCTATCTCTCTTAAAGTAAGTTCATCATAATAATACATCATTAAAACGTTCTTTTCAATATCTTCGAGCATATCTATATATTTTTTTAATATATTTTTTTTCTCGTCCATCAAAAGACCGTCTATTATCGAAGCATCCTTGCTTTCGATAGTATCCAAAGATTCCGGTCTGGTCTTGTCTAAAGATATAAAATCTTTATCGTTTAAAAAAGAAGCTCCTCTTATCTTATAAAACATTTCGTTAAGTTCATCTATTCCTATATCTAATTCCCCTGCAACTTCTTCGTCCGAAGGCATTCTCCCTAATTTCTGCTCTAATTTTGAATAGACTTTTTCTATTCTTCCCGATAATTCCCTGACGTTTCTGGGCATATAATCAAGTTTCCGCACGTTGTCGAGTATAGTTCCTTTTATGCGCGTTATCGCATAAAATTTAAAATTTTCGTTTTTTGACGGGTCGAACTTTATTGCCGCATCTATCAGCCCGAATATGCCGAACTCGATAATATCGTCTTTATTTATTATGCCGTTAAATTTTACCGACATAAAATTAGCGACCTTATTGACGAGGCTAAAGTTTTCTTCTATTAATTTTTTAGATTTATCGTCTAGTTTTTGCATACACAATTAATTAAAACGACATAAGCAGTCTGTTAAGAAAAAACTGAATATTGCCGTTGGACGTTTTATTATCTTTTTGCGACAGTATATTATAAGCTAATTTTTTAAAACAAAGCGAAACTTTAGAATCCGGAAAAATACTTGACACCGGTCTTTGCATTATAACGGAGCGGGAAACGTTGTCGTCGTTCAGAATATGTCCGAGATAATTTAAATTTACTTTAAGGAATTTATCGGAAACAAGGCTTAAATGCTTATATACTTCTTTTGCTTCTCTTTCGCTCCTGACGTTATTTACGATAATAGAAAAATATTTTTCGCTGTATTTAGTGCTTAAAACTTTTATGAGAGCGTAGGCGTCGGTAATGGAAGTAGGCTCCGGAGTAACGATGACGTATATTTCGCTGGCGGCAAGATTGAAATACAAAACATTGGACGATATCCCCGCTCCCGTGTCTATCAGAAGCACGTCTATCGGTCTTCCGCTGACGTCTAAATCGCCGGCAAATTCATCGAATCTCGACATAAGCGTAATCTTTTGAGATTCCGAAAGATTAGACAGCTCCGATATGCCGGAAGAAGCCGGAAGAACCATTATACCGTTGGAATCGGTCATTATAATATCCCTGAGCTGTTTATCCCCGTAAATAACCTGCGATATATTGTGTTTGGGTATCATACCCATTATTACCGAGACATTCCCTAGGCTTAAATCGGCATCCATTATTATTACCCTTTTTCCCATAGAAGCAAAACAATATGCAAGGTTGCAGACTATATTGGTCTTGCCCACTCCGCCCTTGCCGCTTGTAACGGAAATAATTTTTGTATAAGAATTTTCGTTTCTCTGTCTTTTCATTTTAAAATGCCCCTTAAAATTGTTATTGCCCCTTAAAACTCTATCGGTTTAGGAAAAAATAACGAATAAATATTTTCCGCCGTCGCCTCTTCGATATCTTCCGGAACGTTTTCTCCTGAGGCAATAAAATCTATCGCCGAGTCCTGAAAGAGAAGCAGTCCCGCAAGATTTCCTATACCCCGCGATTCATCCGTTTTTGAAATAATAACCCCGTTTATTCCTATCTTATTCCTAAAAGATTCGTAAGCCCTGACGGCGTCTAAATGCTTAAGATGCGCGGGGAGCAAAAGTTCGATATTGATTCCGCCTTTTAATTTATCGAAAAATTTTGCGAGAGCGTTCAACTGGAACAGATTGTTGTGGTTAACGGCAAACGTATCGATTATTATAACGTCGGACGGGGAATTGGAAATAAAAGAATTTAATCCCTGCGGGTCTTTCAATGCGGAAAAATCGATCTTTAGTTTTTCGGCATATTTTTTTAAAGTTTCATATCCGCCGATTTTCAATGAATCTATA
>JAJXXD010000074.1 GCA_021781285.1 bacterium
ACTTTTGCCGGTCCCGACGGGTCGGGTAATAATTTTTTTTATAAAGGCCCTATGGCTTTTGCTTATCTGATCCCCGGAAAATTTATAACCGAACAGGCTTTGGATTATCAGTCTTTTAATTCCAAATTCAACGATAACGGTTCGGTTGGGCACTTAAGCTATAATGTCGCCAAATATGTTTATGCCCCCCAGTTTATAGGCACGTTTAAGTTCCTCGGTTTAGACAACTACATAGAGGCCGTTGTTCCTTTCGGCAAGGCGCTTATGAGCACAAAATTTAATCATTCCAGAGGCGGATTGGACGACCCCGAATTATATTACGGGATATACGCTTATCATTATAACGGAAACAGATTTATGATTAACGTTCTGCCGCAGTTAAGCATCACATTTCCTTACGGAAACTGGAATAATTCTTCCCTTGTAAACATAGGAGGCGACGAGTGGCAGTTCCAGCCCGCATTAACCGGCGTTCTGGGCATAAAGGCTTCGCCTGAGCAAGAAATTATTTTAAATTACGCCTTGGGTTACAGCTTTAACAAAGGACATCCTGCCGTGAACGATTCGGCTATAAACGATGAAGGGTTCAGCTATACGAATCCGGGGAATAATTTTTTTACCGATATTTTTTTAAATTACATAATTTTAAATAAATTTGATATTTACGACGAGATTTCTTATATTAAGCAATATGATAATTACGGTTATTTTACAGGCGGCTCCGGCGGTATTTCTTTCGGTTACATAAACAACGGTTATCAGGATTTTATTGAAGGACTGGGGCTTACTTATCATTACGATAAATCGTTGAGCTTTGACGCAAGGGCATTGAAAGATATGCATGGGGAAAACGCTCCTGACGGCGGATACGGCGAGTTTGACGCGGTTTATGATTTTAAGTGATTAATTAAAATTTATAAATTTTTTATTGACAAAATTTTAAATAGATATATTATATATATGATTATACTTTAATAAGTGATGGTAGAAAAATAAATTTAATCTTTAATTTATTACGGAGGGTAAAAAATTGAAAGCATTAAAAGGAAAAAAAGGCTTAACCGTTTTATTTACCGCATTATTTTTATTAGCAATAAGTTTCGGTCTTTACGGCTGCGCAAACAAACCTGCGCCGTCTAAACCGGCGGCTCAACCTGCCGCGCCAAGCGCTCCCGCAGCGACCGCCGCTCCCGCTTCAAAAACAACGGCTGCCGCACCAAGCAAGACCGCATCTAAACCGGTTTCTAAAAATTTAAAAGCTGCCGCAATGAAAATTATTAACGCGCAGGGTTGCGCAGGATGCCATATCATAAACGGCAAAGGCGGTTCGATAGGACCTAATCTTGACAAAGAAGGAACTAAAGGCCATTCTATCCACTGGTTGGAAGTTCAGATAAATACTCCCAAAGTTCATACGCCGAATTCTATGATGCCGAACCATAATCTTAGTCCGGCTCAGTTAAAAACGACAGCGGAGTATCTCGAATCTTTAAAATAAGTTAGATAACTCAATAATAAAGACTATAACCTTTAAATTTAACAGGCATCTATGAATTAATCTAAAATTCATAGATGCCTTTTTATATTAAATATTTTCTAATGAAAACAAATAAAAACAAAACCGTTTTAATAATTTTATTGATCGTGGCCGTCGTTTTAGTTTCGGGAATATTTTTGTACAAAAACCTTAACGAAAAAACAAAAACAGGCGTGCCGGAAGTTTCGACCGTTAAATCTCTTAAAAATAAAGGCATTAAACTTGCGAGATATCAAAAATTTAAAAAATTCTGGCGATCAATGTATAGACATCTCCGTAAAGAAAAAGTTGTTTATTCTATTAAGCCTCTTTATAACGATAAAATTAATAAAATAGAAACATACGATTTGACGCTAACGTCATATGACGGACTGCAGTTAAAAGGATATTTCGCAATTCCCTACGGGACTAAAGGTAAAAAATACCCTGGAGTTCTTTTATTGCACGGATACGGCTCCTTCGGAACTCCGGGCTGGGCGCACTTCTTTGCCAGAAGGGGGTATGCCGCTCTTTCCATAGATTTGAGAGGGCATGGGAGAAGCAGGGCAGTTTATCATCCGGGTTTTCCGGGGCTTATGACGAACGGCATTCTTCACGTCAAAACTTTTTCTATGGTAAAAATAGTAATGGATTCCCTTGCATCGCTCAGGTTTCTGGAACATTTTAAAAATATAAATTCTAAATATATATTCGTTACCGGCGGAAGCATGGGAGGCGGACTTCCTTTGATAGACGCCGCTATAGACCGGCATATTGTTGCCGTCGCCGGAGACGTTCCGTTTTTGAGCGATATTCCCGTCCAGATGCCGCTGGCAAAAATGGGTCCATATATGGAAGTAAAGGCATTCTTGAAAAAGCATCCCGAAGATAGAGCTAAAGTTATGCGGTCTCTTTATTACGTCGATACTAAACATTTTGCGGCATGGATTAAGGCGCCGGTTTTAATCGGAATAGGGCTTAAAGACGAAGACTGTCCGCCTAAAGGTACTTTTGTCGTGTATAAATTAATTAAATCTAAAAAACAGCTCTTTATAGCGAAAAACAGCGGTCATGTGGTTCTTCCCGGCTGGAATATGGAAGTTTTTAAATTTTTTGCTCCTTATCTGCCTAAATCTGCCGCCGACGGTTCAAAAAAAGGCATAAAAAATAAAAACAATGAAAGGAAATTTCTATGAAAAATATCAACAGCTTAAATGCCGTAAAGCGCGCGGAAACCTTAATGCCTGGCGGCGTCAGCAGTCCGGTCAGGGCTTTTAAATCGGTAGGCTTATCGCCGGTCGTAATAAAAAAGGCTAAAGGCGGCAGGATATATGATATCGACGGAAATGAATATATCGATTATGTGATGTCCTACGGACCTATGATATTAGGGCATGCAGACGAAAGGGTAGTAAAAGCGGTTTCGTCCTCGGCGGCGGACGGATTCAGCTTCGGCGCTACAACGGAAGCCGAAATAGAACTTGCCGGTTTAATCAATAAACATTTTCCTTCCATAGAGTCGGTCAGGCTCGTAAATTCCGGTACCGAAGCCGTGATGAGCGCCGTTAGGCTGGCAAGAGGTTTTACGAAAAGAAGCAGAATCGTAAAATTTGAAGGATGCTACCACGGTCATTCGGATTCCATGCTTGTTAAGGCAGGTTCGGGGGCGCTTACGACATCCGTCCCCTCAAGCGCGGGCATTACTGAAAGCGCGTCGAAAGACACCCTTGTTGCGGTTTATAATGATATATCTTCGGTTAAGGACTTGTTTGCGGCGCATAAAGGGGAAATAGCCGCCGTCATAATAGAACCGGTAGCCGCAAATATGGGGGTAGTTTTACCGGAAGAAGGTTTTTTAAAAAATTTAATAGATTTAGCCCATGAAAACGGTTCTCTTATAATATTCGACGAAGTTATAACCGGATTCAGGCTTTCCTTGGGCGGCGCTCAGGGTTTATTTAATTTAAAACCGGATATTACCTGTCTCGGCAAAATCATAGGCGGCGGACTCCCCATAGGCGCTTTCGGCGGCAGAAGAGATATAATGGAATATCTTTCGCCGGTCGGCCCCGTTTATCAGGCCGGTACCCTTTCCGGCAATCCGGTATGCGTTGCCGCAGGTATTGCGACGATAAAAGCGATAGAAAAGGATGATGCCATATCAAAGGCAGACGAAGCCGCAAGTTATTTAGTAAGAAGCCTCAAAGACGAACTCAAAAATTTTAACGACAAAATTACGATAAATTATATTTCTTCCCTGCTGACTATTTTTTTTAAGGGCGGAAGCGTAAACAATTTTAACGATGTTATGAAATCGGACGCAAACAGGTTTAAGGAATTTTTCGCATCGGTATTAAATGCAGGAATATTTATGGCTCCCTCGCAGTATGAAGCGGTTTTTTTAAGCTCAAAGCATACTAAATCGGATATAGATAAAACCGTGTCTATTATTTCGGATGCATTAAATAAGATATTTTAACTTCCTCTGAGTTTTCCAAATTTTTTAACCGTGGCGGTATCTGATCACTCTAGCTTTTTCAAGGGTAATCATTCCGTCTTTCATGATTTCGTCAAGGAATGGAAGCAAAGAATTAAGTTTTTCTTCCGTATCCACGATCTCTACGATAACGGGCATGTCTTCCGATAACGCCAGCAGTTTAGCAGTATGTATCCTGCTGTGAGCGCCAAAACCCATTATGCCCCTTATAACGGTTGCCCCCGCAAGGTTAAGTTCCCGTGCCTTGATAACAATCTGTTCATACAGCGCTTTGCTTTTATATTTATCGGATTCGCCTATGAATATTCTTAAAAGCATGCCTTCTTCAGGAAGATTCATTATACCACCCCTTTTATATTTGTTATAAGAAGTTTAGCAATTATAAAACCGATAAAAACCAGAGCTATACCTAAAATATTAGAAGCAAGAATGTTAATCAAGGCAAAGATC
>JAJXXD010000013.1 GCA_021781285.1 bacterium
TAAGCCCTTTTTTAATTTTAACGGAAAATCCTTTTTAGAAAGAGCTCTCGACGCCGCAACGGAAATAAGCGGCGATATCGTAATCTGCGTCAGGGGAGAAGATAAGATAAAAGACTGCCTTGCCGAAGCTAAAAACGTTGCAAAAAAAAGAGCGGAAACCGGAAAAAGAAGTTTAATTCCGGAAATAATCGCAGATGATAAATATTGCGGTTTCAAAGGCCCTTTAAAAGGAATTTACAGTTCTATTAAAATATTAAAAGGGAAATTGACGCTTGTTATGGAGTGCGACGCGCCTTTTTTTAATTTTGACGCGGCAAGCGAGCTGATAAAAAAATTGGAAGCGGAAAAAGTTGACGCCGTCATCCCCATGTGGCCGGATTCTACCGTAGAACCCCTTCTGGCATGCTATAAAACAAAAGAGACGGCGCGTATTTTAGAGATTCTTAATCATTACGCTTTAAATTTGAAGGAACACTTTTTATTTACAGATTCGGTAAATATTTCACGGTTTCTGTCCTCCGTTTATTATTATAATATTTTCGATATGGTGAAAAATAATCCCGATTTAAAAGCGGAATCCTTTATAAACATAAATTCAAAAAAAGATTTAGAAAAATGCGGCGGCAACGAAAAAATATCTAATGAAGGCGGGTCAAAAAGTGTTAAAATAAGAAAGGCGAATAGATTTTTTGATTTAAAAAATCCTGCGGATAAACCTTACGGCATACTTGCCAATGCATTATATTGCTGGTGGGTTTATGCCAAAACAGGCAATTTTATTTACCTTAAAAAATCTTTCGAATATTTTAAAAAAGACTGCATGATGTATCGCGATAACGAATTAAATTTTATGGGAGATAAAATTTTAAATCTTTTGCCGGACCCTTTAGGGATGCTGCGAATAAAACAATAAATAAACAAGAGGCTGTTATGCATGAAAATAAGCTTACTAATTTAAAAGAAGACTTAAAGAAAAATCAGATAGAAATAATGCTTTATCCTTCCAAGTGCGACGGCTGCGAAGCCGAAGGATTTGCGGCCTGCGTCAAGGCATGCGAAACGCATATGGGCAAAAAATACGGGTCGAAATATACCGGGGCAAGAATTAACATAAAGAAAAAATCCGGCAAATTTTTTCCTGTAATATGCCATAACTGCGAAGAAGCTCCATGCGTAGATGCGTGTATGCCGGGGGCGAGATATAAAGATATGGAATCCGGCTGGACGGTAACAAATTATAAAAAATGCGTAGGATGCTGGATGTGCGTTATGTCCTGTCCTTTCGGCGCCATCGAAAGAATAGGCAAAGGTCATTTCGCGTCCAAGTGCGACGGCTGTATAGACGAAAACACTCCGAAATGCGTGGAAGCATGTAAAAAAGGAGCGCTGAAAAGAATAGGCATTAAGAACTATTCGTATGAAAGAAGGCTTATGGTTGCTAAAAAAATTTACGGTCCGTATATAAAATCCGTTGCAAAGCGATAAAAAAGGGGATTAGATTATGAAATACGTTATTATCGGAAATTCATACGCGGGCTTGTCCTGCGCAGATGCAATAAGGCGTTTCGACAAGTCAGGAGACGTCGTTATTATATCGGATGAAAACTACAGGGCTTACGCAAGACCTTTAATATCATATTATCTCGAAGGAAAAACTACGGATGAAACCATATGGTATAAAGAAGACGATTACTATGAAAAGAATAATTTTAAAGTTATGCTCGGCAAAAAGGCAGTTTCCGTCGATACCGTATCAAAGAAAGTCGTTCTTGAAGACGGGACTGAATTGGATTACGACAAACTGTTTATCGGACCCGGCGGAACCCCTTTCGTGCCTCCTACAGAGGGGTTTAATCTCGACTCTCCTATGATGGGGACGTTTACAAAATTTGACGATGCTAAAAAGATGGAAAAAGCCGCTAAATTTGCAAAGAACAAAGAAGCCATAGTTGTAGGGGGCGGACTGATAGGACTAAAGGCTTCCGAAGGATTAAGGGCGTTAGGACTTCATGTTACCATCGTTGAACTTCTGCCCCGGGTTTTGGGTCTTGCCCTTGACGAAATTTCCGGGAATATAACTTCCAAAAGGTTGAATGAAAACGGGATAGATACGGCTACGGGCGAAACAGTCACGAAAATTAACTTAGACGAATCGGGCAATCCGACAAGCGTGATATTGAAAAGCGGAAAAACGCTTATCGCCGACATAGTCGTCGTGGGCGTGGGCGTAAGACCTAACGTCGGTTTTCTCGAAGGCAGCGGAATAAAAATAGACAGGGGTATTATAGTCGATAAAACTATGATGACGAGCGTCAAAGACGTGTATGCGGGAGGAGATGCCGTAGTAATTTACGATATATTAAACAAGCGTCCTAATATTATTGCGATAGTGCCTCTGGCATGCGAAGAAGGGCGTGTTGCGGGGACTAATATGGCAGGCGTTTACAGGGAATACCCCGGCGGAATGGGTTTAAATTCCGTCGAAATTTACGGACTGCCTATAGTAACTATAGGTTTGACGAATCCGGCAGACGAATCTCAAAAAGTTTATATTTTTCAAGACGAAAATATTTATAGAAAACTTGTTTATGACGGAGAAGTATTAGTCGGGGCAATTTTACTGGGGGATATTGCAGGCAGCGGCATATTGTCGGCTATTATAAGACAGGGTTTAAAATGCTTTAAATATAAAGACGAATTTTTAAACGGAAATATATATTCTTTCGTTATTGACAGCGAATTTGAGATATACAACATAAACGAAGGATATGCCGTAAGAGGAGATTTCGAGGATCTTCCTGAGTTTTCGAGGACGAACTGGCGGTAAAAAAATATGCATATAAATATCGACGGACAAAATGCGTCCGAAAAAACTTTGAATATTTTAATGGAAGAGTTATTAATGGAAGTAAAAGATATTTCCGAAGAAAATTTCGGCAAATGGTACGAAAAGAAAAGGAAAGTTTTTAATACAGGAGTTAAAACCGCCCCGACCAAGGAAGAATTTATAAAGTATTTGAATTATGCTTTAACTTTAAAATTTTGAAAATTGGGACGGATTAATTTTTTCTTACACTAATTTTTTCATTACGGGCGCTTTTATAAAATCCAGCAGTACCATATAAATAAAAGTGCAGATAAACAGAACCGCTATGTCGGCAAAGGGAATCCTTTGCATTAGTATTCCAAAATACGCCATTAAGATAATTATTATTAAATCCAAAGCGCTCGCAAACATTAAATAATTACCCGGCTTAGATTTATAAAAATGTCTTTGCTCCCTTACCAAATAAACGGTAGCCTGCGCGCTGAATACCAAAGACAGAAACGCAAGCGTTTGAACCTGCGGCAAAGTTAAGTTAATAACGTAATAGCCTATGTAATATACGATGAAAGAATAAATAAGCCAAGCTCCCGCAATTAAAAGGGAAGCGGAAACTATAAGCTTAATATTCCATTTATCGGGTTTATTCGAATATACGGCATTGTCTTGCGCAATAGACATAGTAACAAAATCGTTTGCAAAAATTAATATAAGAATTAATTTAGGGGTGGTAACGAATTTGCCGAAAAAAATCAAACCTAAGCTCAGGAAAAGGGCCACCTGAAAAGTTTTAGAAATCTTGTTTAGCGTATATGTGAGCATTCTTCTATAGACTATTCTGCCGTATTTTACGGCATCTACTATATTAGACAACCCCGGCTCGGTTAAGATTAAGCTTGCGGCAGCTTTTGCAACATCGGTAGCATTAGCTACCGCTATTCCGACTTCCGCCTGCTTAAGCGCAGGAGCGTCGTTGACCCCGTCCCCGGTCATCCCCGTAATTTTTTTTAGTTTTTGAAGTCCCTGCACGAGATGAAACTTGTCTTCGGGAAAGACTCCGGCGAAAACGTCGCATCCTGCAGGATTTTTAAAATTTTCGCGGGTGCATACGGTTTCTCCGAGGCCGATTAACCCCGCCATGGTTTTTGCGGTTAGTTCCGTATCTCCGGTTACCATTCTCACCCTTATGCCTAAATTTTTAAGTTCGTCGAGCAATTTTTTGGAATCTTTCCTCGGCGGGTCGGATAACCCTAAAATACCTACCGGGATAAATTTCCCTGTTTTGTTGTCTTCTATCATTACGGCGATAACTCTGTAGCCCTCAGCTTCAAATTTTTCCGATTCTTCAGAAACTTTCGCGGCATCCGTTTCATCTAAATTTTTAGATATTACTATAGGAGAGCCTTTAATTACGCTCATTTGTAATTTTTCGTTTCCGTCTAATTTTTCGATTATCGCTTCCGCCCTTTTTGTCTGGGGGTCAAACGGAATAAACTTAACTACTTTTCCGATTTCGGGCAGTTGTATTTTATTTGAATTAACATATGAAATTATAGACAAATCTATCGGGTCTTGGGTGGATTCGTCCGAAGCCGCAGTTGCATATGCAAATAATTCCTCTACGCCGA
>JAJXXD010000053.1 GCA_021781285.1 bacterium
TATTATATATAAAAATACGTCATTTAACAAAAATTGTCAATTTCAATCATAGATATGACAAAAATTGTCATTAATTTACAAAAATTGTCATTTTTAAAAATAAAAGGGCCTGATTTATTTATTCTCCCACTCCCGATTGCGTTTGACGACGCCGGGAGTTTTTGTTCTTACCATGGTTTTAGAACTGGTGTCTAATATTTCATGTTAGGGGTGTTAATTTTACATTTTATTATTATATATAAAAATGGTATAATTATTATATGGAATTTGAATACGACGAAAATAAAAGCATAGCCAATAATAATAAACACGGCATTGATTTCGTCGATGTTCAGGAACTTTGGAGCGATGAAAACTTGATAGAAATACCGGCAAAAAATTTGGACGAACCGAGATATATGGCCATAGGACGAATAAAGGAAAAGCACTGGTCGGTTATTATAGTCCACAGAAATGAAAAAATTAGGATTATTTCCGCAAGGAGATCAAGAAGCGAGGAGATAAATTTATATGAAAGCAGCTAAATTTGACGAAATGTTCGATAACGGCGAGTCCGTCATAGAGCATTTAGATTTAAAAAATACCAGAAAGCCCAACCTTGAATTAAAAAGAATTAATATTGATATTCCTGTTTGGATTGTAGAATCTTTAGACAAAGAGGCAAAGCGCATAGGTATATCAAGACAGGCAATAATCAAAATTTGGCTTGCGGAACATTTATAACAACAAATAATAAAATAAAAAAAATAAAGGGGGCTGATTTATTCACTTCAGCGGTCATAAAGCCGTTGGCTTTCTAAGCGCCCGCTTACGTATTCTTACTCCCGACTGCGTTTGACGACGCCGTTAAATAAATCTGACGCCTTTATTTCTTTATTCTTCTCCTTCGATATATTTTTTGTCTGCGTCTCCGCCGCCCTCATCTTCGCGGTCGAACTTACAGGCGTCTAAAGTCTTGGAGGTTTTTGCGCCCAGCAGTCTTATTTTTTCAAATCTCGACATTATATTTCCTTTTCCCGAATTAAGCTGTCCTTTTGCATTATCGTATGCCGCGGCCGTTTTACCTATTGAATGACCTATATCTTCCATACTTTTTGCAAAAGAGCAGAATTTATCGTACAAGCCTCCGGCAAGCTCCATAACTTCGGCGGCTTTCTCCTGACTTTTTTCCTGCACCCAGAGGTTGTAAACGATTTTCAAGATAAGCATAACAATCGACGGAGTCGCTATTATGACGTTTTTGCTATATGCGTAAGTTAAAAGCTCCCTGTCGTAATTTACCGCCGCCGTATAGGCAAACTCGACCGGTATAAACATAATAACGGAATCTATGCTCTTCGAACCGGATAAATTTGAATATTTTTTATCGTTTAATTCGTTTATGTGCCTTTTGATAGAAAGAGTATGCGATTTAAGGAATTTATCGGCATCCGCGCCGGCATCGGCGCTTGTCCCCCCGCCGGCAGAACTCAGGCTCATATATCTTTCGTAATCCGTTAAAGACACTTTTGAATCGATGATTAAATCCCTGCCTTTAGGAAGATGGACGATAACGTCGGGCCTTAAATTTATTTTCTCGTCCATTTCGTCAGTCGTCTTTACCGTTTTCTGTATTTCATACTGAATTCCTTCGATTAATTCGGAATATTCCAGCAGCTGCTCCAGTATCATTTCTCCCCAGTCGCCCTGAACCTTTCCGGTGCCTTTCAGCGCCGTCGTCAGGTTCTCGGTGGTCTGCTTCATCGTATCCTGCGTTTCTACGAGCTTTTTTATTTCGTTTTGAAGGGAAAACCTCTGCTTGGATTCTTTATCGTAAGTTTCCTCTACTTTCTTTTGAAACTCCAGAATCTTTTCGGAGAGAGGGTTAAGTATGCCGCTAATGCTGTTTTTATTAATTTCTAAAAACTTTTCGCTTTTTTCTTCGAGTATTTTGGTTGACAGGTTTTCAAATACTTCTTTAAAATCCAGAAATTCTTTTTTTTGCCGTTCCAGCTTGGCTTCATTTTCGGCGGCCAGACTTTTTATTTTTTCGTTAAGATTGTTGTTGTCCGCCGTTAATTCGGAAACTTTAGCGAATAAATTTTTATTTTCTTCCCTCAGCTTTTCCGTTAAAGCGTTTGCGGTTTCCAGTGCGCCGCTTGCCGCCTCGAGCCTGCCGTTTAAAGCCTTGACTTCTTCCTTGAATACGATAATTTCCTTTGTAAGTCCGTCTTTTTCAGACAGGCTTCTATCGATTATCTCCGCCGTTAATTTCTTTTGCCTGCCCGCGTATTTGACGAAAAACACCGCAACCGCGGCAAGAGCCGCAAACGATAAAATAGATAATGCCGCCAGCAAATCAATTGTTATCATTATGAGCCAATCCTATAATTTTATAAATATTATCGAAACCGTTCTGCGTTAAATAACCTTTTAATCCGTTTGCAATATTTTCTATAATATTCGGCTCTACGAAAGAATAAGTTCCTACCGCGACGGCGGTCGCTCCTGCGAGAAAAAACTCCGCCGCGTCTTCCCATGAGCTTATTCCCCCCATTCCTATAATCGGAATCCTCACGGCATTATAAACGTCGCTTACGAGCTTTATCGCAACCGGCTTGACCGCGGCGCCGGACAACCCGCCGTAACCTCTGCTTAATTTAAATTTTTTCGTCTTTATGTCGATACGCGCCGCCGGAATAGTGTTTATCAGCGAAATAATATCGGCTCCCGCCTTTTCGCAGACTTCGGCGATTAAGGATATGTCGCTTACCATAGGGGTCAATTTCACGATTAAAGGCAGTCTGCCCCCTATTCTTTCCTTTACCGACGAAACCAATTCATATACGACTTCAGGGTCGGAACCGAAAGACCTGCCGCCTTCTTTTATGTTGGGACACGATATATTAGCTTCGAGCGCGCCTATGCCTTCCACATTTGCAAGTTTTTCCGCCAGTTCGGCATATTCATCGATATTGCTTCCGAAAAAATTTACTATTACGGGTTTTTTAAAATTTCTCAGGAAAGGCATTTTTTCGTCCCTGAATTTCTCGAAGCCTACGTTCTGAACACCTATGGAATTAATCATGCCGCAGGAAGTTTCGCATATCCTCGGCATTTCGTTTCCTTTTGAAGGTTTAAGCGATATTCCTTTGGTAACCAGCGCCCCGAAATAATTATAATCGATAATTTCAAAAAATTCCTCGCCGTATCCGAAAGTGCCGGAAGCCGGCATAATGGGATAATCCAAAAACAAATTTCCGAGTTTCACGGAAAGGTCGGGTTCGATGTTTTTTCCGACGCTTTTTATACCGCTTTTTTCGAGCGCCTCCGGCTTTTTTTCGGAAATTAAAATCTCGTCCGCGTAAAAAACCGGACCGTCTTTACATACTCTTTTATATTCAAAATCAGTCTTTGTTTTCGTCTTTATTACGCATCCGAGGCAGACCCCTATGCCGCAGCCGAAACTTTCTTCTAACGACGCCTGAAGCCTGCCGGAAAGCCCTGACGCCGAAAACTTGGAAATTAGCGCGTTAAGCATAGGCTTTGGACCGCAGGTATAAAAATCCGCGTCCGCATAACCGCCCATATTTTCATAAAGCAAATCGATTATATTACCCTTAAACCCGAAAGACCCGTCGTCCGTGGCAAAATAAACTTCGTCGAACCTTGAATGAATGCTGTGCCGAAAATACAGCTCTTCGGCTTTTCTCGCCCCGTAATACAATATTATTTTATCTTTTTCTTCGGCTTCGCTGCCGGCATCGTCGGAATTATTATTATTAATATATTCGGGCATAGAATATAAAGGCGCGATGCCTATGCCTCCCGCAATCAATATGCGGACATTTCCTTTTTTGGTTACTGCACCGTCTTTATTATCGGCATTAAGATTAAACCCGTTTCCCAACGGACCGGTCACTTCCAGAAAACTTCCCTCTTTAACGCCGCTCAGAATTTCGGTCGCCGCGCCGAAAACTCTGTACAGCACTTCAAATTCGTCGCCGCTAAATTTGTTAAAAATAGAAAACGGTCTGCTTAGAAGCGGATTAAGCCCTCCCTCGCTCGCCTTGAGCATAACGAATTGTCCGGGCTTGTAATTGGACGCGATAAACCGGTTCTTAATCCTTAAAATATATGTTCCTTCGGTATCTTTTATTTTTCGGTTGACCGTTATTCCGCACTTTTCGCTTATAATTCTTTTACCATGCATAAAGCGTCCTCTCCGTTATCTTCGTAATAATTTTTCCTGAGCATAAATATTTTAAAGCCGAATTTTTTATAAAGATTTACAGCCTTTAAATTCGACGTCCTGACTTCCAGAAAAAAATATTTTATGCCCCTGCCCGTATTTATTCCGATAATCCGGTCAAGCATTAACGAACCTATGCCTTTCGACTGTATTTCTTTCGCCACCGTAATATCTAGTATATGCATTTCATCCAAAA
>JAJXXD010000195.1 GCA_021781285.1 bacterium
ATATGCAAAAAGTGCAATGTTTATAAAAATTCGGTTTACGACGAGATAACCTCGGTCGTCAACGAATTTAATAAATTTATTATCGATATCAGGGAAATAGTAAAATCCATCACTGAAGAGGCAATGACTATAGTCGATGTCAGTACTACCATAGAAGGCCATGTGGATGAAATCAGCGGCAAAGCGCAGGAACAGGCGGAAATTGCCACTCACGTAGCTGCGGCTTCCGAAGAAATGTCCCAGACTATTAAAGAGATTGCCAAGAATACCCAGAATGTAAGTTCTATCGCAAAGGAAGCGTCGGACAGCGCCAAAGACGGTTTCGATATAGTCGAAAAATCTATTTCAGGCATTAAAAACGTCGCCGTTCTTACCAAGCAGTTAGGCGGTCTTATAAGCGGATTAGAAAAAAGCTCTTTCGAAATAGGCGAAATCATTTCGGTTATAAACGACATAGCCGACCAGACCAATCTGCTCGCCCTTAACGCCGCAATAGAAGCCGCACGTGCGGGGGAATCCGGCAGGGGATTTGCCGTAGTAGCCGACGAAGTAAGGAAATTAGCCGAAAGAACCGTTAAAGCCACTAAAGAAATAGTATCCAAAGTTCAAACTATGCAGCAGAGCACGCAGGATACTAAAACATCTATGGATAAAACGATGAGCGAGGTCGATTTGTCCGTGGGTTATGCTTCAAAGGCGGGCGAATCTTTAGACGGTATAGAAAAAAGCATACTAAGTTTAACCGACCAGATTAGTTCCATAGCCGCCGCATCGGAAGAACAGACCGCGGCAACCAACGAGATATCCCAGAATATTGAAACGGTATCCAGCCTTTCTATATCTAATTCCGAAAAATCTTCGAAGACTGCCAAAGAGGCGGCTTCAATATACGGAGAGCTTGAAATATTGATAGGCATATTGAAAAAGTTTAAATATTAAATTTATTAAGAAAGGAGGAATATTATTTGGAAAATCATGAGACATCGGCTTCGCGCAAGTCAACTTTCGACAGTTTGGCGAATACAAAAGATATCTATGTTCCTTCAAAGGAAACGGCAAAAAACAGTTATGTGGACGACTATGACAAGCTGTATGATTATTCTATAAAAGAAAACGAGAAATTCTGGGACGAAACGGCAAATCAGTTAGACTGGTTTAGGCGCTGGGACAAAGTTTTGGACTCGTCTAATCCGCCTTTTTATAAGTGGTTTACGGGAGGCAAAACCAATATCGTCCATAACGCCTTAGATAGACACATAGCCACATTCCGCAAAAACAAGCTTGCTATAATATGGGAAGGGGAGGACGGCAGTGAAAGACTTTACACTTATTTTTCTTTATATAAAGAGGTCAATAAGTTTGCAAACGTTCTTAAAAGTTTCGGAATAAAAAAAGGCGATACCGTTACGATATATCTTCCGAATATACCCGAAATTGCCATAAGCATGCTTGCATGCGCAAAGATAGGGGCAGTCCACAGCGTGGTATATGCCGGGTTTTCGGCTTTGGCATTGAAGGATAGAATACTCGATGCGCAGAGCAAACTGCTTATTACCGCGGACGGGGCTTTCAGGGGAGGAAAGGTCGTAGAGCTTAAAAAAATAGCAGACGAAGCTGTTACCAAAGCCCCTGTGGTTCAAACCGTCATTGTCGTCAAAAGAACCGGTAAAGACGTTTTCATGGACACGTCCAGAGATTTTTATTACGACGAGCTGATGAAACTCCCTATAGCTAATCCATATTTAAAAACCGAAGAACTTGATTCCGAGGACCCCCTTTTTATACTTTATACATCGGGAACGACCGGCAAGCCTAAAGGAATTCTTCATGTTCACGGAGGATATTCCGTCGGCACGTATATAACCTCCAAATATGTTTTTAATATCAAAGACAACGACACTTACTGGTGTGCCGCAGATCCCGGCTGGATAACCGGTCATTCATACATTATATACGGCCCCTTAATTAACGGGGCGACGACGCTTATGGTCGAAGGTTCTCCTTATTATCCTTATCCCGACAGATGGTGGAGAATCGTCGAAAAACACGGGGTTAATATTTTTTATACCTCTCCTACGGCGGTAAGAGGGGTTATGAGATTCGGCGAAAACTGGCCTAACAGGCATAATCTAAGCTCCCTTAAAATATTGGGGAGCGTAGGCGAGCCTATAAATCCTGAAGTCTGGCGCTGGTATTACAAGCATATCGGCAAGGAAAGATGCCCTATAATGGATACGTGGTGGCAGACGGAATCAGGAATGTTTTTAATAACACCCGTTCCTACGATGTCTTTAAAACCCGGTTCGTGCGGAAAGCCTTTTTTTGGAATAGATGCGGATATATTCGATGAAAACGGTAAAAGCGTGAAAGCGGGCAAGGGCGGCTATCTAGTAGTCAAGAAGCCGTGGCCTGCAATGATGAGAACTATTTATAAGGATGAAAACAGATACAAAGAAACATATTTTTCTAAATTTGAAGGGGCGTATCTTGCCGGCGATACCGCAAAACGCGACGAAGACGGATATTTTTACGTTATGGGCAGGATAGACGACGTAATAAAAGTTTCGGGATACAGATTAGGAACGGCTGAAATAGAAAGCGCCATAATAACGCATGAATCTGTTGCCGAATCCGCCGTTATAGGAAAGCAGCATGACGTCAAAGGCAATGCCATCAAAGCCTTTATAGTTTTAAAGCCTAATATCGAGAAAAGCGATGCGCTTGCGGACGATATTAAAGCCAATGTCGGAAAAACTTTAGGGCCTATCGCAAAACCGGATGAAATAGAATTTGTGGACTCTCTCCCTAAAACCAGAAGCGGAAAGATTATGAGAAGAGTTTTAAAGGCGAGGGAAATGGGAATAGACGAAGGCGACTTATCTACAATAGAAGAAGATTAATAAATTTAAAAATAACGGAGGATTTTAATTTGAAGTTTAAATTGTTAGATTCTATAGAAAAAACTTTAAAAGAAAAAAGGGCAAAAGAATTTGACCGTGTTTTTGTTTTTGGAGTTTTTCAAAACGAAGAGAATAGTTTCCTGCAAAATAAAAATTTTAAGGAATTCGATTTTATTTATAAAAGAATAAAACAGCTGGGTTTTAAGGCAAAAAAAGGGAAAAATATAATTATTGAATCTCCGGTTTATTCCTTGGTTTACGGATTAGACAAGAAGGATAAATTCAATTACGATTCTCTAAGAAATTTTATATCAAGTTCTTCAAAAATAGCCAGAACAAATAAAATTAAAGACATAATTTTTATAATTCCCGAATTGCCCGCAGAACATTATATAAAGAGCGGTCTATTTTATTTGTCGGCCTCTGTTGCGGAAGGAGCCGAATTGGGTTTGTACGAATTTAAAAAATATATTACTCACGACAAAGAAAAAAACAATAATAAAATTATCTATCCTGAAACTATAAGCATCTATTTTAATAGTTTAAAAATAACCAAAGATATAATAAGCACGGTGGAAGAAGGTTTTGATTTCGGCAGAAAAACTTCCCTTGCGGCTAATTTTGCGCGGGATATAGTCAATGAGCCCGGAAATGTGGTTACCCCTGAGTACTTAGCCGGCATCGCAAGAGGAATATCCGCGGGAAAAAATATGGAATGCGAGATATTTAACGAAAAAGAAATAGTAAAAAAAGGAATGAACGCTTTTTACGGAGTAGGACAGGGGTCAAAAAACCCGCCGAGGTTTATTCATCTGACTTATAAACCTCAAAACAAGTCAAAAAATAAAAAAAATAAAAAAATTGCAATTATCGGCAAGGGAATAACTTTCGACAGCGGCGGTCTTTCCTTAAAACCGGCAGATTTTATGACGACTATGAAATCCGATAAATCCGGAGCATGCGCAGTTCTGGGAATAATGAAATACATTCAAGACTTTGATATAGATTTAGAAGTTCACGGGATTATAGCGGCATGCGAAAATATGCCTGACGGAGGCGCTCAGAGGCCGGACGATGTAGTTAGGGCGCTTAACGGAAAAACTATCGAGATAGAAAATACCGATGCGGAAGGCAGGCTGACGCTGGCGGATGCTTTAACCTTCGCTTCCAATCTCGAAGCGGATGAAATAATAGACCTTGCAACGCTGACCGGCGCATGCGTGGTTGCGCTCGGGGAATATACTTCCGGCGTTATGGGGAACGATAAAGATTTAATAAATAATATAATATCCGTGAGCCAAATTTCCGGCGAAAGAATGTGGGAACTGCCTTTCGACGACAATATGAAAGAAAAACTTTCAAGTCCTATAGCAGATTTAAAAAATGTAGGAAACAGATACGGCGGGGCTATTACCGCAGGGATGTTTCTCGAAGAATTCGTATCCGATAAAATTAAATGGTGCCATATAGATATAGCCGGTCCGGCTTT
>JAJXXD010000035.1 GCA_021781285.1 bacterium
GAAAAGGTATTGGGCAAGGAAGATATAGAAATTTTAAGTTCCGAAGCGGAAACCGTCGAAATAGGCGGAGAAATTTTTGATTGCCTGCATAAAATCAGGGAAGAACTGAAAAATAAGCAGGTAAACGTTTCGGACAGAAGATGGCGGGAAACGGTTAAAATATTAAAAACGAACGCGGTATTGAATAAACGCCCTTACGTTGCTAAGGAAGATATAAAGATGCTTGAACCGTCTCTGTGGACGTATTATTCGGATATAAGGGCGGTCAAAAATATTATGGGGAGAGAGCTGAAATGAAAGAATGCGGCAATAAAGCCTTCATTATAAAATTATCGGTATCTGCAGGAGTTTTCCTTTCGGAGTTCATTTACCTTTTTTTCATATCGGGATTTTTTTCGGATAAAAAAATAAGTTATTATTTTTCTTATTTTAACGGAGTTAAACTTGCTTTTATTTTTATTCCGCTATCGACATGGTTTGTATCTTCCTACACTTTGTCAAATATCGCTTATAATAAATATTTATATTTAAAGCCCGAAGAAGATAATAAAAAGAAAAACATCTTCGCGGATAAAAAAGCCTCTGCCGGAAACGCAATGATATGGCCCGGGTCCGAAAATCTTCAGTTGGTTATAGGCGAAATTCACGAAAAAGACGGAACGAGAAAGGAAAAACCGGAATGGCTTATTATAGATAAAAACGGGCTTTTTACCGGCATTATCGTTTTCGGTTCCACCGGCGCCGGAAAGACCACCGCCTGCGCGTATCCTTTTTTAGACCAGCTGGCAAAATACGGAAAAGAATCGCCGGACGAAAGAATCGGAGGTTTAATATTAGACGTTAAAGGCGATTTCTGGAAAGAAGCCGTCCATATACTTGAGCGCAACGGCAGGAGAGAAGACGCCGTTATAATAGAACCGGGTTCGGGTTATTATTTTAATCCCGTTCATTATCCTCATCTGGATACTAAAATTATAGCGGAAAGGTTATATTCGGTTCTCGAGAATATGAACTCTAACGACGGAAGGCAGGACAGTTTCTGGAAAGACAAATCTATAAACCTGCTTGCCAACTCTTTAAGCCTTATAAGATTATGCATCGGTTACGCTACATTGAGCGACGTCTATGAAATAGTTTCGGACGAAGGTAAATTAAAAAATATGCTTGATTATGCGCAAAATTTAATAAAATTAAAATCTAAAAATATCGGAATAGACTTAAACGAACTGAAACTTACCGTTTCTTATTTTTACGGAGCCGACCACGCCGGTTTAGACGAAAGAACAAAGGCAATCATAAAGAGCGAATCATTAAGGGTATGTTCCGATTTTATCAAACCGGCGTTTAAAGAAACTTTCTGCGCTCCCGAACAAAAACTTAATTTTCCCGGTTTTCAGGAAGTAGTAAATTCCGGGAAAATAGTTATATTAAATATGCCGGAATCTAAATACGGTTTGACCGGAAAAATTATCGGCATTATGTTGAAACTAGATTATTTCAGGACGGTGTTAAACAGGGTTTATAAAGCGGTCGTCGATAATTCCGTCAACGTTAAAAGGCCGGTTTTATTTATCTGCGACGAGTACCAGAATTACGTAACGTCCGGCGACATCGAGTCCGATGCCGAATTTTTCGCAAGATGCAGGCAGTCTAAGGCAATCAATATAGTTCTTACCCAGAGCTATAGTTCGTTAAAGCTGAAACTCGGCTCCGAAGAAAAACTTAATTCTTTAATCGGAAATATAAGGTCGTCGGTCTGGCTCGCTTTAAGCGACGATTATTCGAGAGAAAAAGCCTCTAAAATATGCGACAAGGAATACAAGCTAAAAATTACCGAAAACATAACGGAGCAGGACGACAGGGCGGTTTTTAATCCGTATATCGGAAAACTGCTGTCAGACGACAATACTATTTCGCAGGGAACTACAAAGACTTACGAAAAAATGCCGTCGTTCGACACCGACGATTTTGCCGGTTTAAAATTAAATCAGGCGGTTTACAGAATTTATTCCGGCGGAGAAGTAAAAGGACCGGGCATAGTATATCTTCATCCGATATACAGGCCGAAAGCGAAAAGCTATTTCGATAATGCTTGACTTATAAAGTATATATCCCAAATCCCGATTTAGAAATTTTTATATATGAATTACCTGAATTACTTAATAACGTCATTGCGAGCGCACTATTTCGTCATTGCGAGCGCAGCGAAGCAATCTAAAACGAGATTAGTTAGCTGCGCTGGACTTCGTCCGCTGCGCTCGCAATGACGGGTTCTCGCAATGACGGAATATTAGAATTTATTAAATATTTTCTAAATCGGGATTTGGGTATATGCAAAAAATTAAAGAGGACTTCAAAGGATGAACAATAATTACGAACTCGATATTTTAGAAATAGCTTTTCTTGTATTCGGCGGGTTATTCGCTCTTTTTTATTTTACGAATCAAAATTTTCAATATTACGTAAATGCATTTTATATTTTTATATCGTATTCTTTCAAAGTTTATCCGGCGGCAATAATTCTATACGGGTTTAATTTATTCTTTTTTCTTGCCGGACTTCACGGTTTATACGTCAGGATTTTTGAAATCAGGGTCAGCGGCTCCAAACTTAAAATGTATAATAAACTTGAAAAATATAACAATAATGACGGCGGCAGAAAATAAAAGCGTAAAAGGAGGTATTATTTAGTGTCAATATTAAATTTAAAGTTTAAATATTATGATATAAGTAATTTTATTTATTATATTTTATCATTTATAATGATATTTTATATAAATTTTGCCGCATCATCCTCTTACGGCATAAATTATTCGCCGTTAAAAAAATACGTACTTAAAAAGAGGTTGTGGGTGCATAAATTGAAGATAAAATCCGGCATAATTTATAAGCTCAATACCGCTCCCGGCTATGTTTCGGTTATAACTCTGCCGGTCATACCTTTAGACGTTGCGCTCGGCAATACGGGGGCGTTTTCGGAGCAGATAGTCGGAAGGCAGATATTTATAAAACCTATAACATACGATACTAGCGTGGATAGCAATCTTGAAATATACACTAAATACGGACTTATAAACGTGCTTTTGCGGATAAGAAACCCAGAAACCGTTACGTATAATTTAGACATCGCAAATACCGTGAAGGACGTTTTCGTAAAGAATTATATAAAAAATAAAATAATCGGGTTAAACGCCGTTTTGTTAAGAAAATATGCGGTAAAAAATCTTTTGCTCGATAAAAAAGCGCAAGCGTTAAAGAAGGAAAAAAAAGAGGTCATCGACCTTATTCTTCTGATTAACAGGAAAAAAATAAACGCGTCAATTACTAAAGGCGGGATAACCTTGACCGTAATTTCGATAAGCCGCATAAAAAACTTATATTATCTGCAATATCAGCTAACTAATAATTCCGGCAGGAGTTTTTTTGTAAGAAATGTTTATCTTTATAAAGAATACGGCGGAAATTTTTTTAACGGATATAGTCCCGATAAATTAAAAGAAATACCGGCAATAAACCGGACGCCGCATAACGTCCGCTATATGCCTTATAAAATAATAAAAAACGTAATAATTTTTAAAAAACAGGGGGGATATGTTTCGTCGGCGCCAAGATCAGGATATGCGTCAGGACAAGGTTATTCCGGCGGTTTAAAATTATCTTTTCATATTCTTGCGCGAAAAAAGTTGATTAAACTAAAAATAGGCGGAATTCAGCCTTAATCTTTGAAATTAAATTAAAATTAAAATGCAAATTAAAAACAATAATAAATTTGATAACTTAATAATATATTATTTATGTTTTATATTAATTTTATCTTCCTTATCCGTCCTTACGGGATGCGCGCCGGTTTCGGCTTTAAAAGACAATAACGGCAACGAAAGTTTCGGCGGCAGTGCCGGCTATCGAAAAAAATTAGAAAATAAAGTATTAACCGCCTCTTTAAGATTAACGGGCGTTTCAAAAGAAAAAATAAAAACCGTAATAACTCTTAACGGAAAGACTAAGCCTGTTAAAAAAAACGGAGGCGGCGGTTATTATATCGACCCGTCTTTTATGAAAGGAGAATCGAATATTATTAATAGTACGGCTAAAAATTTTCGCATTGCATTAAATAAAACCGCTAAAAGCAGAAACGGAAAAATAATTTTAAGAATATTAAGCGTAAAATCCGAGAAAATTTTTGAAATCATATCGTTTTCTCTTGCTAACCTTTATTCGTCGCCTGTAAAATACAGACCGTCGCTTTTAGAAAAATCGGACGCCGGCGGTAAATACAAATATATCGGCATTCCTTTTAAATCAAATATCGAAACCGGCTCCGGAGGTAAAAATTATTTTACTCTGCAGGGATTA
>JAJXXD010000017.1 GCA_021781285.1 bacterium
AACGGACGGAGTAATAGCTATCGACGTATAATCTCCGGAAATCTCCGCGTTTGCGGAACCTATCTGGCTTACGGGGTCGGCGGAAAGCATTCCGTCATTAATAGAATAAGCGGCTAAGTTTCCCGTACTGTAATAAGTTGCATAGAGGTATTTGCCCGAAGGATCTACTATAATATAATTAGGATTAGCCAGCCGCCCATATCCTATGGCGGTTTCGCTTAACTTGGTTAACGCTCCGTCTGCTCCTATGCTATACGATATAATGTTGCCGGGGTTGTTCTCCGACGCAAATAGGTATTTGCCCGAAGGATCTACCGCCAGAAAAACAATGCCTGTGCTCGATGTTTCATAAGGAGTGGAATTTCCCGTATATCTCGGTATTCCGCCGCTGACGGCGTATGACGATATATTGCCATAACCGTCCTCCGCGACGAAAAGCAGATTGCCCGACTGGACTATCGATTCCGCGCTTTCGCCGGGTCCGTTGTTTTTAGGAATATAGTTGGAAGCGCCGCCTAAAAGCGTAAGTATTCCGCCGCTCACCGAATAAGACGAAACGCTGTTAAAACCATTGGAAGAATCGCCCGCCCCGCCGTCAACGTAAAGGTAATTGCCCGAAGGATCCACGGTTACGGTAACGGCTCCTTTGAAAGACGGAGACGTTGGTTCCGTAACGCCGACCGGATTGGATGAAAGCTGTCCGTTGCTTATGGAATATGAAGATACGGAGCCGTTATTCCAATCCGTAACATATACAAACCTGCCCATGGGATCTACGGCCAAATGATACGGCTCAAATGCTGATACCTGCGCAGTTGTGCTTATAGGCGAAGATGAAATTTCTCCGTCGTCTATCGAATACGACGAAACGGTTCCATTGTTGGAATTAACGGCATAAAGATATTTGCCCGAAGGGTCTATGGCGACGGAGCCTGCGGCCGGTCCCGACCCTGTGCTTGCCGGCGAAGACGAAAGCCTGCCGTTTCCAACCGACCAGGATGAAACTCTTCCGTTTCCTTCGCCGGAATAAATAAAGTCGCCTATCGTAATAAAACTGAACGAATATTTCCTTAAAATAGATATTCTGAGCGATGACTTAACCTCTCTTGTGAAAGTAACGGTATATCTGGCGCCGGTAGCAAGGGTATCGTCGGGAGTAAATGTAAAAACTGAATTGCCGTCATTAAAACCGATAGTTCCGGCAACGCGGGTTCCACCCGGTCCTTTTACGAAAGCGGAAAAACCGGTAAAAGTTTTCGGGTCCATACTTTCATTGAAAGTCGCAGAAATTTTAGAGTTAAGGAGAACCCCGCTCTCGCGGTTTTTAGGATTGGTTGAAATTACGTATGGCGCCTTGGCGCCGGAAAATTCAACGGCCGCGGCGTTTTTACCGAAACCAGATATCGATATTAAACTTATGACCGGTAAAAGGATAAATATAATAAAAAACATAGATGTAAACAACGTCGAAAATTTTACCTTATTAATAATATTTTTCATAAAAGACCACCTGTATGTTTTTATTTTTTTGTTATAAATTTTTTTATAAATCAAGACTTTGCCGGACATTTATCGCTAATAAGCTTGCCGGTATCATCTATTACGGATTTTATCGAAAAACCGGATTTAGTGGTTTCTTTAGTAGTTACATGGCTTTTAAAACTAGCGGCGGATATTTTCGTTAAACCTTTGGCGGAAAAAGTCATTGATGGATTTTCGCACTGCATATGCCAGTGGACGGCGCCGTCGGCCCCTATGCGCTCTTTAACGTTGGTGCAGTTAAAATTAGAAGGTTTCATCATATAAGCTTTGGTTTTTGAATCCGGCTTTATGCATTCGGTAACAGTGTTTGTCGATAAGCGTTTCACGGGAGGCCTGCCGGCGATTGAAGGCATTAAAGTAGTACTGGCAACCGTCATTTTCCACAATCCCGGCGATAGTTTATTAACCGGTTTAGTCGATACCTTATTTAAAGAAGAAGGTTGGGAAGACGAGCTTCCTCCTTTGCAACCGGATAAAATTGAAGTAAAAACTGAAACCGACAAAATTAGAAATATAATTCCGATAATTTTTTTCATAAACTACCTCCTGATATTTATAATGTTAAAATTATGTAATAATATATTATTATTTTTCTTTTATATAATATCGTTAATTTTAAGTCAATAAAAATATTTATCGACGTCGTCAACTTTTAATTTGTCATAATATCCTTTTTATTTCGTACGGATATTTAAAAGCATGCTTTTTGCATAAAAATATGGTTATTTTATAATAGACATTTTAAAAGTTATTGACGGATGCGCCTTGAAACTTGAAATAAATTTAATAAAATTATATAATTATTAAATAATATCTATAAGGGGGATAAGTAAAAAATGCCTGCGAATTACGGTTATGATATTGCAAAAACGGGGGAGCGCGCTCAGGAAGGTCTTTCCGACTTCTTCAGGGGGGTCTTCACGTGGATGACTTTAGGGCTTACTATTACCGGCATCGTTTCATACCTTGTCGCCTCTGATAAGCCGGTTATGCTTTATCTTTACTCCCATATTTTAATATTTTACATTCTTATCGGTCTTCAGCTCGCCGCCGTCTTAGGACTTTCATTTGGAATAAACAGGCTTCCCGCAGGTATCAGCGAAATCATTTTTTTATTATATTCAGGATTAACGGGAATTACGTTTTCGTTTATTTTTCTCGTTTACACGAACCAGTCTATCGGCGAGGTATTTTTCATTACCGCCGCTTCGTTCGGACTGCTTGCCTTTTTAGGCTATACGACAAAAAGGGATTTGACGGAAATGGGCAATTTTATGCTCGTCGGACTTTTTGCTATTATAATTGCAATGTTCGTAAATTTTTTCCTTCACAGTTCGACTTTGATGTATGTCGTTTCGGTACTCGGCGTCGTTATATTCCTGGGTTTAACCGCCTACGATATGCAAAAACTGAAACAGTTGTATTTAAGCGGCTCTTTTGACGAGAGAAAAGAAAAGGTTATGGGGGCGTTGACGCTCTATCTGGACTTTATTAACTTATTTCTTATGCTTTTAAATCTTTTCGGGCAGAGAAGAGATTAATATAAAACACAAAACGCATTGCCTTACCTTATTACGTCGTAATGTTCCGGCGGCTTAAAGAAATAGCCGCCCATCCATTCCATTGCGGTCTTAAAATAGCCGTTCATTTCAAACCTTCTCATAGACGTAACGGCGCTGATGCCGCCGATATATTTAAATTTTCCGAATTTATTTTTTAAGGCGATGTTTATAAATTTAAGGTCTTCTCCCGCCTGCATTTTTTCGTCGAAACCGCCGACCTTTTTATAAACGTCTTTATGGCAGAATATCAAAGCCATCGATGTTTTGGATATTATATGGGCTATATTGTTGCAGAACATAAAAATCCGAGCCTTAACCGTATTAATATCGGGCAAAAGCTTTGATGTTCCGATAAAATACCGCTCGTCCTTGAAATCGTCGAGCCTCTTTATGAAACCGCCGTTCAAAAGAGTGTCGGCATCCAGAAACAAAAAAACATCCCCTCTCGAAACTGAAGCGCCGATATTTCTGGCTTCCGATACTCCGCTGAAATTCCCCGATATAAGATTAACGCCCCGATCTGCATATTTGGATACCGCTCCTTCCGTATCGTCTTTGCCTTGCGTAACGACTACCGTAAGTTCGCAAACGGTTTTCTCTCTATCCGCGACCCCGCCGAAATCTGCCGGATTTTCGTCTTTTTTTATAAAAACTACGCCGTTCTGACTCAAAAGCCTTTCGATTGAAGCTCCAATATACTTTTCTTCTTCGTGCGCCGGTATAATTATAGAAACCATATTGCCTGAAATATATGTTATTTATTTAATTTAATTATTTAACGCCGATTACTTTAAGAAATCTTTCGACGCTTTCCGCAGTTTTCCACGGAGGTTTAAACCCCGTATATTTTAACGCTTCTTCGGTATCGGCGTCAAGTTTAAGCTTCCCTTGCTTTACCGAATGAAAATACCCCGCCTTTTCAAGATGTTTTGCAAGGTAAAGCTGCTCGGTCTGCCCGGGCGTAGGAATAAAAAACGCTTTTTTATCTATTTCGGCAACGTCCATAACGGTGGTATAACCCGACCTCGAAACGACCATTTTTGCCCTGTTCATAAGCTCATCCCGCCTTTTCTTTTCTAGAAAGGAATACACAACGGCGTTTCCAATCGTTTCTTCGGTAAACTTACCCGGCTTTCCGAGCGAAACGGCAATATTTCCTTTAAGCAAATGAATTTGGGAAAGAAGTTTTTTTTCAAGCGCCGTCCGGGTAGGCTCCGGTCCGGAAATCGAA
>JAJXXD010000061.1 GCA_021781285.1 bacterium
TATAATATTTGCCGAGCTTTCCTACCGTAGTAGTTTTTCCTACCCCGTTTACGCCGACTATAATAAAAATATTTTTTTCGCCGCCGGCTTTTATTTCCGGAAATTCGATAGATATTTTAGAACTTATCTCTTCTTTTAACGCCTGTTTTATAATATCCGGCGTCAGATCCTTAATTTTTAAGACTCTTTTTTTAACGCCTTCTATTATCTCTGATGCCGTCTGATACGATATATCCGATAGAATTAACGCCTCTTCTATTTTATCTATATCTCCGCTTTCGATTTTGCCGGAACCAAAAATAGAATTTATTTTGCCTGATAATTCCAGTTTTGTTTTTTTAAGGCTTTCCGCTAAATTTTTGAATTTTTCAAACATTTTCATTAATATATATCTCCTCTTGTTTTTTAATTCATTGAAACCGATACGATTCCGGAAATACCCGGGTGCTTGGAAGTTACCCCGAAAATGTTTTTTCCTATTTCCATGGTTTTTTTGTTATGCGTTATTAAAATTATCTGGGAATAATTCGATATTTCCTCTATTAATTTATTATATCTGGCATTATTTGCATAATCTAATGGAGCATCCACTTCGTCTATAACGCAAAAAGGGGTTTTTTTCACGAGAAAAATCGAAAACAAAAGGCTGACCGCCACCAAAACTCTCTCGCCCTGCGATAAAATATTTATTCCCGAAAATTTTTTCCCCGGTATTTGAGCGTTTATTTCCATACCGGAGAAATCTGCATCGGCATGTTCCTCGTTTTCGTCCGCTTCGTCAAGATTATGCGAAACTACATTCAATATATCGGCATGTCCTCCGCCGAATAAAAATGCAAACAGTTCTTTAAATTTTTGCCTTATCTGGGTAAGATTAGAATTAAATTTCTCCTTGGATACCGCATCTAATTGCTTTATAACGCCTCGCAGCGCTTCAATAGAACTTTCAAGGTCTTTTTTTTGTTTGTCCAAAAACTCGAGCCTGCCTAATGCATCCTCATACTCTTTCGCGGCATTCATATTAATATCGCCGAGTTCTTTTATTTTTAAGTTAAGTTCTTCTACCCTTTTCCTAATGCCGTCATTATTAATGCCTGCGATACTATCTATGAAATCATTATCCTCCCGTTCCGGCTCGATAGGCAGACCGTTTAAATCCCTGCCTGAATCAAGCTCGGCAAGTTTTTCGCCGTTGATATCTATATAAGTCTGCACGGCATCTTTTTTCTTATCCGCATTGAGTTTCTGTCTGTTTGCATTTTCCAAATCTTTTTCCGCGTTGTTAATGCTTTCTTTTAGTCTTTCCAATTTAATTTCGGTATCCTTAATGACGCCGTCCGACAGCTTTAAAGATTCATTCAGGGTTTCTATATTTTTTTGTTTAGCAGATAAATCTTTAACGGTATCGCCTAAATCTAACGCTGTTTTTTCTTTTTGTCCTATCAAGGATTTTATCCTTTTCTCGTAATTTAAGACATTGGATTCTAAATCTCTAATCTGTTTTCTAAGAAAATTAATATTCTGCTCGGCAGAATTAATTTCTATCTTTAGCGTTGTTTCATCTTCTTTCGCCTTTTCAAATTCGCCTTCAAAATCTTGGAGCCTTTTTTCTATCTTATTTCTTTCATCGGATTTTAATTTTAATTCGTTTTCTAAAATTAAGATTTCTTCTTTTAAGTTTTCCTCCTCTTTAACGCTCTCCGTTTTTTCATTCTCAAGATTGTTGCGCTCGTTAATCAATATGTTAAGTCTTTCCTTTGATTTAATTAAGAGGCTTTCTAAGTGCTTGATATCGTTTTTTACGGTTAACCCCGCCATCTCGTTAGCTTTAACTTCCTCGCTTAGACTGTCTATTTTAATGCCAAGCCCTTTAATTTCAATCTGCTTTGAGTTAAACAGCGATTCCTCGCGGTCAAATTCCTTTTGTTTTTCTATCTTAACGTTTTTATATTCCGATAATTTCTTTTTATTGATAAATAAATTTTGGCTTTCTATATTTTTATTTTTACCTGCAATTATAAATCCGTCGGGGGAAAACATCACCCCGTCTTCGGTAATAATATTTACCTCGGGGAAAAAACCGGTCCGGCGTATATATTCCATAATATCGCTTTTACTATTGCAATAATAAAAATTAATACCTATGTCTTCAGAAAATAAATTTTTTCGGTTTAACGCAATTTTTTCTTTCAACGGTATAAGGTTTAATTGTCCGTTTATATTTTCGGATAAATTTTCCTGTTCGGACTGCCTTTTCTTTTTCTTACCCTGAATAAAAATTTTTATTTCTCCGGTTTTATTATTATTCACGTAATTTAATGCTTTTTCCGCATCTTCCATATTATCGACTAAAACGGCTTCTAGTATTTCGCCTGCGCCCCCTAATACGGCATTTTCGTATCCGGATTCAATTTCTACAAGGTCGGATAAAGGAAATGCTTCGTAATCTTTTTCGGCATTTAAAAAATTTCTGGCTCCTTCGGAAAATCCCTCGCGGTTGTCGATAAAATCGGACAGTCCGGATATATCTATACTTATTTTCATAAGTTCCTTTTCTAATCCGTCTTTTTTTGCGCCGTATTCATTAAGCTGCGCCGTAAGTTCCGAGAGCCTCGCTCTGTTGTCCGAATATTCATTTTTTAAATTTTCGATAATCGTTCCGATATCATTGGACAACTTTATTTTTTCATTTAAGGCGTTGCCGGCTTCCTCGATTTCCGCGGAAATTTTAGATATAAGATTTTTCGTATCGCTAATTCTTGCTTCGATATTTTTAATGTTTTTACTATTAAAAAGCAATTTATTGTTATTATTTTGGGATCTTTCGACAATATCCAATATTTCGTCGTTTATATTTTCTGCATTATCTTTTGTTTTTATTATGAAATCTTTTTTCTCTGCAACCGATTTATTTAAAATATTTAACTTTTCCTTGATATCTCTAAGGTTTGATTCATCGGATGCCAAATGATTTTTAAGATTTGATAATTTTTCCGCATTTTTATTTTTTGATTGGGCTTGTTCTTCTATTTCTTGCGCTTTCCTTAAAATTTCCGATTCTAAATTTTTTACTTTTATATTCCCGTATTCTATATCGGAATTAAGTTTTGCAAGGTCTATCAAATATCTGTTTTTTTCGCCTGACGCAAGCTTATATTCCGCTTCCGTATTATCGAAAGAAGTTTTTGCGCCGGTTAAAGCGCTTAGAATAGAACTCTCCTTCGCTCCCGCCGCCGCAAGTTGCAGGGAGTAATTTTCTAGCTCTTTTTTATATTTATCTATTTCCGAAACTATTTTTCTTTTTATCCTGTCGTATAAAGCTAAATCATACCGCTTTTTTTCTATTTCAAGTTTTTTATATTCGTCTAATTTTTTCGATGACTTTTCCAAAAAGCTTAATTGCATGTTCACTTCATTAAACAGGTCGCCTATTCTAAATAGATTGTTTACCGCCGCTTCCAATTTTTTGGATGCCGATTTTTTTTGGATTTTATATTTTGTTATTCCGGAAGCTTCTTCAAAAAAAAGCCTCAATTCATTCGGCTTATAATTTAATATGGCGTTTATCTTCGACGAATCTATTATAGAGTAATGCTTCGATAAGCCGCTTTCGTTGAAAAAATCCAAATATTGCCTATAAGGAACCGAAATTCCGTTAATTCTGTATTCCGTTTCTTTATTCTTAAAATGCCTTCTTTCGACCATTATTTCGGAAATATCTTTATATCTAAAACTGCCGCCCGAATCGTTTTCGAACGCCCCTCTGCACAGGGCAACCGATGACTGATTGCGTATATTGGAACCGTGGAAAATTATATCGTTCATATTCTTAAGCCTTAAATCTTTTAAGTTCTGCTCTCCGAGAATAAACCTGACGGCATCCACGATATTTGTTTTGCCGCATCCGTTGGGACCGACTATTATATTTATACCCGGATGAAAAGGTATTCTGACTTTATCCGGAAATGTTTTAAATCCGAATAGTTCTATAAATTTAAGACGCATAATTATTATCCGAAAGCGCAAAGCATATTAAATTTGAAACGGAATAAAGAGAGGCGACAAATGTGCTCATAATATAATTAGATAATTTAACGGACGTAAATCCGTATTCTTTTGATAATCTTAATTCTGACGGGGAAAAATCGCCTTCCGGCCCTATAAACATTCCTACAGAAATATCATTTTTCTTAAAATCCAAGCTTTCCAGATAATTTTTTAAAAATAGCTCCGCATCGGGAGAAGCTATTAATTTTGCGTTAAAATTCTCGGCTGATTTAAAAGCGGCGGCTAAGGCGACAGGTTTGTTTA
>JAJXXD010000011.1 GCA_021781285.1 bacterium
TCTGAATATAAAAAATATTTACGATCCAAGACATCTAGACGCGCTTCATGCCGTAAATCAGTCTTTGCGCGCACACGCATGCTATTACAGGGACGTCGATTATTTAGTTCAGGACAATCAGGTCGTTATAGTGGACGAATTTACCGGACGCCTCATGAACGGCAGGCGTTACGGAGAAGGACTGCATCAGGCGTTGGAAGCCAAAGAGCGTCTTAAAGTCGAAGGCGAAAACCAGACCCTGGCCACGGTGACCTTCCAGAATTTTTTCAGAATGTATAATAAGCTTGCCGGTATGACGGGAACGGCGGATACTGAAGCCGAGGAATTCAAGAAGATATATAATCTCGACGTAGCGGTCATACCGACCAATAAGCCGATGATAAGGAAAGACCATACGGATCTGGTATTTGCTACGGAAGCGGAAAAATTTAATGCAGTGTCGGAAGAGGTTATAGAAAAATACAAGACCGGACAACCCGTCTTGGTCGGAACGGTTTCCGTAGAAAAATCCGAAAGACTGAGCGGTATTTTAAAGAAAAAAGGGATACCCCATTCCGTCCTTAACGCAAAAAATCATGTAAAAGAAGCGCATATTATCGCAAACGCCGGCCAGAAAAAATCGGTTACCATATCTACCAATATGGCCGGAAGAGGCACCGATATCGTTCTCGGAGAAGGAGTTAAAGACCTCGGAGGGCTTCACGTAATCGGAACCGAAAGGCACGAATCGAGGCGTATAGACAATCAGCTGAGGGGGAGGTCGGGCAGGCAGGGGGACGTAGGTTCTTCCAGATTTTATGTTTCATTGGAAGACGACCTTATGAGAATATTCGGCTCGGAAAGGCTTGCACCTTTCTTGGAAAGGCTTGGATTAAAAGACGGACAGGCTATCGAACACGGCATGATATCTAAAGCCATCGAAAACGCGCAAAAAAAGGTGGAAGGGCATAATTTCGACATAAGAAAAAATCTCATCGATTACGACAACGTTATGAATAAACAGAGGGAGCTTATATATTCATATAGAAGAAGAATCCTGCAGATAGACGAACTTTCGGAGATTTACGACGATATTTTATTCGATATTAAATCTTTATTGGAATCATATTTCGAAAACTATATTCCGGAAAAATCGCACAACGAAAATTGGGACATAGAAGGTCTTTTAGAAGTTATAAAGGTAAGCCTGTCGATAGATATAATTTCTATGCCGGCGGAAACGGATGAATCAAAAAAAAGCGCCGCCGCCGCGGCGTTAAAAAAATTGCCGAGGAATGAGCTTTTTAATACCGTTTCGGATTTAATCAAAAAAAATATAGACGCTAAAATAGCATTATTTCCGGAAAGAGAAAAGGTCGATATAATGAAAGCGTTATATCTGCAGGCGGTGGACAGCCTCTGGAAGGACGCCCTGACTTCTTTGGACGCTCTTAAAGAGGGTATAGGACTCAGAGGGTATGCGCAGGTGAATCCCTTAATAGAATATCAGAAAGAGGCTTACGGCTTGTTTATAAATATGCAGTTCAGAATGAAAGAAGAAGCGTTAAATTCTATTTCGACCGTTCAGTTCGATGAAAGTATGAATGCCGGCGATATATTGGCGGGCGCAGGCCTTCTCTCGGACAATATCGTCCTGACCCATGACGAGATAAATTTTGAAGGGGGAGACAAACAAAAACCCATAGTGAAACCTAAAAAAATAGGAAGAAACGAACCCTGTCCATGCGGCAGCGGCAAAAAATATAAAAATTGCCATGGAAAAAATCAATAATTTTTTATTTTCGGGTAAATCCTGCGGATTAAAAAAGAATGGGGATTTGGACGTCGGATTAATGGTTTCCGAAATTCCGCTGAGGGTCAGCGCGGTTTTTACGCGAAATAAGATTAAGGCCGCTCCGGTTATCATATCCAAAAAACATTCTAAAAATATTATCAAGGCGTTAATAGTAAATTCAGGAAACGCAAACGCATGCAACGGCAAATACGGCATATTAGACGCTAAAAAAGTATTGGAATCCGTATCAATGGAAACCGGAGCCGCTCAGGGCAATATTTTTATATGTTCTACGGGCGTAATAGGCGAAAGGCTCAACGCTCCTTTAATCGAAAAGGCGGTTCCTGAATTGGTTAAAGCCGCGGACAAAGGCGGGTTTCGCGATTTCGCAAAATCCATTATGACCACGGATACTTTTTTCAAAATTGCGTCTAAAGACGTTGTGTTGGGCGGAGTAAAACACAGTATAATCGGAACGGCAAAAGGGTCGGGCATGATAATGCCTAATATGGCTACTATGCTTGCTTTTATTTTTTCGGATATACCTTTAGAGAAGGAAACGGCAGACGAAATGTTTAAGGATTGCGTCGAAACGTCCTTTAATTCCATAACGGTTGACGGCGATACTTCGACTAACGATACCGCCGCTTTTTTTTATCCCGATGCCGCAAAGCACCCGATTAAAAAAACGGACGCAGGTTACGGCGCCGTAAAAAACGCCCTTTCCGAGGTATGCTTCGAGCTTGCGAAAATGATAGTGAAAGACGGCGAAGGAGCGACGAAGTTTATAAAAATTACCGTTATGAATGCCTATACCGAATCAGGCGCAAAAAAGATTGCCCTTACCGTCGCAAATTCTCCGTTGTTTAAAACCATGATTACGGGGGAAGATTTAAACTGGGGCAGGATAATGGCGGCCGTAGGGAGGTCGTCCGTCCCGCTTAAACCGGAAAAAATAGATATTTATATAAACGATAAATTAATAGTGCAAAATTCCGCCGTTTCCAAAGGATTAAGCAAAGCCGAGGAAAAAACCGTTTTATCTCCGAAAGAAATAGATTTTAAAATAGACCTGAAATGCGGCAAAAAAAAACGGTCGGTTTTAACGTGCAATCTTACTAAAAAATATATAGACATAAACGCTTCTTACAGGAGCTGAAGTTTTTATTTATAAAACTTGAGATTTATGAAAATCCCCGTATTATACTATCATAAAATAGATTATCCTAAAAAAGATGCGGTATATAAGGGGCTGTACGTTACCCCTAAGCAGTTTAAAAGGCAGATAGCCCTATTAAAGTTTTTGGGTTACGACACCGTAAATCCCAAAGAAATTTTATCTTTCGTCAAAGGGCATGAAATATCCGTAAAAAAACCTTTATTGATAACTTTCGACGACGGATACGAAAACAATTATTTAAACGCCTATCCGGTGCTGAAATCCGCAGGTTTTACTTCGGTAATATTTATAAGCACGGGTTTTATCGGAAAAAAAAATATCGTTTCCGACGAAAGGGAAAAGGCGCGGGAGGATTTTTTAAATAAAAGCGAAATTAAAGATATGTTTAAAGACGGTTTTTTCATAGGCTCGCACGGCATAAACCACTATTATTTAGACCGCCTCGAAGAAGGCGTTTTAATCGGCGAATTAATAGCATCCAAGGCTTATTTGGAAAACATGCTTAACGCTCCGGTAGATTTTTTCTCCTACCCATTCGGAGCTTATAACGCAAACGTAATGAGAGCCGTTAAAAAAGCCGGATATCTCGGGGCGTTTACGACGGTAAGGGGTAAAGCCGGCGTCGGAGATAATTCCTATGAATTAAAAAGGATTCCGGTTAACGGATATAATAATATTTTTAATTTTCTTTATAAAATAATTTTCTTGCAATAAATGCGTAAAAATGATAAAAAGATAAGTTAAAGTTAACTAAATTCGTACCCGCTTATTAATTTGTGCTTGAAGTGCTTTGCATAAGCGGGGAGAAAAAGCGCAAAGGAGGCTAAAATGCCGTTTAACGTTACAATTAAGCAGTTGCTGGAAGCAGGCGTCCATTTCGGACACCAGACCAAAAGATGGAATCCCAAGATGAAACCCTATATATACGGGGCAAGAAACGGGGTCCATATAATCGACCTTCAAAAAGCTCTTCCTTATATCGCGGCGGCTTACGATAAGCTGTTCGAGATGGCCAAGGAAGGCAAGGTTATTCTTATCGTAGGCACAAAAAAACAGGCCAATCCTATCGTGGTCGAAGAAGCGAAAAGATGCGGCATGCCCTACGTGAACGAAAGATGGCTCGGCGGGATGATTACTAATTTTGCCACCATTAAACTTTCGATTAAAAGATTGAAAGAATTGGAGGCGCTTAAGGAGTCGGAAGAATTTTCCAGATTTACCAAAAAAGAAATGGCAAGAATGGAAAAAGAGATAGTTAAACACCAGAAAGTTCTTAACGGCGTAAGAGATATGCACAAGATACCCGATGCAGTCTTCATAGTCGATGTCCATCATGAA
>JAJXXD010000188.1 GCA_021781285.1 bacterium
CTTATAATCCGATTGTCCGTTTTATAAACGACATCACGGAACCGGTTCTAAATAAGGTAAGATTAATACTTCCTATAGGAAATACCGTTGCTTTTGATTTATCGCCAGTAATAGTTATTGTAATAATCTGGATGATTATAACGTTATTGAAATTTGCGGAATTTAATTATATTCTGCCTTTTATTATGACTTCATAAAACGAGGTAAAATTATGGAACTCTCTCCATTAGAAATTAGGTCCCAAAAATTTTCGAAAAAGATTAAAGGGTATGATGTAAGCGAGGTAGATAATTTTCTAGAAATAGTATCTAAAGACCTGGAAAAACTTTACGGCGAATACTACGGCCTCAAAGAAGAACTCGTCAAAAAAAATCAGGAAATTACGGATTACAAAGAAAAGGATAAATCGATCAGCGAGGCGATACTTATGGTGCAATCCGTTTCCAACGATATAAAAAAAGCCGCGGTAATGGAAGCTGAAGCTATAAAAAGAGGAGCGGTTTCCGAAGCCGAAAGCATCATAAAAGACGCAAACAAAAAATATTTAGAAATAACCAAAGACATAGACGACTTATTAAATAAAAGAATCGTTATGATAAATTCAATAAAAAACCTCCTTCAGACAAATACCGACTTAATAAACAGGGAGGCGGATAAAAATATGGAAATTTCTTTTCCGTCAGAGCGAGTTAAAATAGACGTATCCGGCGGCGCAAGCGACAAAACGGAACCCGCTGTTTCGAAAAACGCCGAAGAAGAAAGCGCATCCGATGCATCAGGGGACGTTTATGATTTGGCCGATTTTTTAAAAAACGATGCGGCTACTTTCGAGGACAAGAAAGAAAATAGCGGCGAAAAAGAAGAGGCTACCGAGAAAAAAGACATGAAAGACATGGATGAACTGTTAGGGGATATCAATAAATTTACTCTTTAGTCCATCCCAAATTTGTAATGGTTATTATATATTTATTGTGATATACTTATTTTACGGGCGTATCGTATATACATATACCGCGCATACCGTATAAATAAAACTTAGCCATACCAGAGTATAAAACAGATATGAAAATATTACTTGTTCAGCCGAATAACACAAGCGTAATAGGACTTAATAACGTATCTTTAATAGAGCCGACCGGTCTTGAAGCAATAGCCGGAAGCCTTCTCAGGGACGACCATACGGTAAAAATAGCCGACTTAAGAGCCGTGGATTGCTGCCCCGACGCATATTTAGAATCAGCAATAAAAACATTTAAACCTGATGCCATAGGCTTTTCGTGTTCTTTTACTCCCGACGTTTACAGGACTATCGAACTTGCAAAAAGAGTAAAAAATGAATTAGGGGTACGTTATGTTTTTGTCGGCGGACATCATGTTTCCGTATATCCTTTAGACTTTAACGTTAAAGAAATAGATGCGGTCGTCGTCGGTGAAGGGGAATATACCGTCAGAGAACTCGTTAACGCATTTTCCTCTAATTCTCCACTGTCGAATGTAAAAGGCATCATATATAATGAAAACGGAAACCAGATAAAAAACCAGCCAAGGATTTTGCTTAAAAATATAAACGACCTTCCTTTCTTCGCGAGGCATCTTACCGAAGAATTTAGAAAAAAATATTACCTCGGCATAAGGACGTCGCTTGCATGCTTAGAAACCGCAAGGGGCTGTCCGTTTAAATGCGATTTTTGCAGCGTCTGGAATTTTTACGGAGGGTCTTACAGGTCTAAATCTCCGGAAAGAGTTATCGCCGAGCTTAAAGAAATCAAAGAAGATTATGTGCTAGTTACCGACGATAATTTCTTCAGCGACGTAAAAAGAGCAAAAAAAATCGGGGAACTCTTAAAAAAAGAAAAGATACGTAAACTATATACAATACAGGCCAGAAGCGATACCATAGTCAAACATCCGGAACTTATTTCGCAGTGGAAAGAACTGGGGCTGTCGAATATTTTTATCGGATTTGAAAGCGTCGATGACGATAAGCTCAACAGTATAAACAAAAGCAATTCTTCCTTAAACAATGAAAAAGCTTATTACATCGCAAAAAAAAATAATGTTGCCGTAACGGCGTCTTTTATAGTATCGCCGGATTTCACAAAATTGGATTTTAAAAAATTAATCGACTTTGTGAAAAGGCTTAAAATAAGCGTCCCTGTGTTTTCCGTACTGACGCCTCTGCCCGGGACAAAACTTTATAATGAACTGAAAGATAAATTAACCGTTAAAAATTACTCGTATTACGATTTATTTCATCCCGTTTTGGAAACTTTTTTATCGAAGAACGATTTTTTTAAGGAATTTTCAAATCTTTATAAGACATCTTACAAAAGCCTTAATTTGAGGGCAAACGATATTCTATTCGTAATAAGATATATGCTGTCGAGAAAAATGCCCATGAACCATATGTTTAAACTTAAAAAGTCTATGCGGTCTATTTCAACCGCCGAAACATATATAAATTCTTTACTCTTAGAAAGCAAAAATTAATTATTGCAAAATTATTCTTCAAATATTATAATATAAATTTTATATTAATAAGTATAAGCATACTTTTAAGGAGGGCTGTATAATTGGTCAAGAAAAATTTTTTAAAAAAAATTGAACATCAGTTTCCAAAAAAATACGAGACGCTGATTATTCTTAATCCCGATATAGAGGAAAACAGGTTCAATCAGTTTCTCGATAAAATAAAGGATATTATGTCTAAAAACGGCGCAGAATTCTTAAATTTTGAAGACTGGGGCGCCAGAAAACTTTCCTACGATATAAAAAAACTGAACAGGGGGAAATTTATATTGGTGCATTTTTCGGCGAAAGGCTCTTTTATACAGGAACTTGAAAGAAATTTAAGGATTTCCGACGACTGCGTCAGATTTCAAACAGTGGTATTTACAAAGGATATAGAACCAAAAAAGGAAAATAAGGAGGAAGCAGTCAATGAATAACTATCAGCATAAAAAAACCGCAAAACCTGCCGGAATGGGTTTTATCCGCAGGACATATACCAGAAAAAAAGTATGCAGATTCTGCGCGGATCAAAACTTAAAAATCGACTATAAAGATTCAAGGCTTATGAGAAATTTTGTCTCCGAGAGAGGTAAGATTATGCCGAGGAGAATTACGGGAAACTGCGCCTATCATCAAAGAAGGGTATCAAAAGCTATTAAAATTTCAAGAATAGTTTCGATAATGCCCTATACGTCCGTTAATATTTAATGTTTAAAACAAAAACGGTATTTTTAAGTTTATTGCTCTCCGTTTTATTGTTTTTATTTGTTATAAATTCAATATACGAGGGGGCGTATTCTTTTATCAATCCTTTTTTCTATATATATTACGACATTACCCTAATACTTTTATTTTCTCTTATCGGACCCGCTTCGGCTGTACCTATACTGTTATCCGTTGTTATTGCCGTCGGTTTTTTAATGAACTATAACGGCGGGGCAGACTTTAGCGGCTACTTTAATCATGCCGCTTTCGGACGTTTTTTTATATCGGTAATAATAATTCAACTTTTGATATTTATCGTTATACCGTATGCATTTTCCTATTTAATTTCAAAAGGGTCCGGCGTGGCAAAATCTATTTGCTTTCCCGTGTCAGCCGTATTCGCAGTATCTTTTTCTCTTGCGGCTCTTTATATATTTGCCGGCAAAATAGATATGGTTTCGTCTTTGAATTATTTCTCCGGTAATATGACTGAAAAGCTCATAAACACTTATAATAAAATGGGGATGGAATATTTTACGACTTTGAAAATGAAGACTCTAATTTCTAAGCTCCTGAAAATTATCTTTTTACTTCTGCCGGCAATATTAATAATTTTTTCATGGATGAGCGCATGGATAAGTTTTATATTTTTGAAAAAAATTTCAAAAAAGAATAATGCTTTTTTTAACGGCATAAAGGAAAATTTATCGCTTTGGAAGTCTTCGGACTATTTTTTATTATTTCTTATAGCGGGAATAATAATTTCTATTTTTTCGGTTGGCATATTCAAATATATAGGCTATAATATAATTTTATTGTCTTCTTCGGTTTATCTGGTTCAGGGGTTAACAATAATTTCTTTCTTTTTCAACAAGTTAAATATAAATATATTTTTAAGAATACTCGGATACGCAATTATTTTTATTTTCAGCAATCCGATAATTATATTTATTATAATGACCGGAATTTTCGATATGTGGTTTAATTTTAGAAAAATAGAAACTAACAAAAAGGGGGTTAGTATTTAATATGAAAATCATACTTAAAGAAGATGTTCAAAA
>JAJXXD010000050.1 GCA_021781285.1 bacterium
ATATATCGTTCCGGGGATAATCGCATCGTCGTCCATGTACGCGGCGGCATTCGAATCGACGTTCGGAGCATATACGAGAATGGTTACTAACGGAATATACGAGGCTATTCTTCTTACGCCGGTAGGGATAGAAGACATAGTTTCCGGAGAAATTCTCTGGGGGACGGCAAAGGCGTTTATGAGCGGGGCGGCGGTTTTAATAATAGGGACTGTTTTTGGATGGACTATGTCCCCTTTCGTTTTTTTTATTCCTGTAATTATCGTTTTAAACGGTATTTTATTTTCTTCGTTATCGCTTTTGATAACGTCGTTTTCCCCTTCTTACGATTTTTTTTCTTATTATTTTACCATTGCAATATCGACGATGTTTCTCTTTTCCGGAGTATTTTATCCCGTTTCTTCTCTTCCTTATTTAGTAAAATATTTCGTTTATATTATGCCTTTATATTATACCGTAAGCATAATGAGGATGCTTGACGAAGGCAGAATCAGCCCTTTGATATTATCGTCCTATTTATTGGTTATAATATTATTCTCCCTCATATTTTTTTACGCTTCGGTTTTCTTTATAAGGAAAAGGGTAATAAAATAGAGCCGCCGGTTTTATATTTTATTTATTCTTAAAGGCGGGGAAGGGTTATGCCGACCTGGGACTGGTATTTGCCTTTTTTATCTTTATACGATATTCTCGGCTCTTCTCCTTCAAAAAAAAGAACCTGAGCAATGCCTTCATTCGCATAAATTTTGGCGGGAAGAGGCGTGGTATTTGAAATTTCCAACGTTACGTATCCTTCCCATTCCGGTTCGAACGGCGTAACGTTGACGACTATTCCGCATCTTGCATATGTAGATTTTCCTAAGCAGATAGTTAAGACGTTTCTCGGGATTTTAAAGTATTCCACGGACCTGCCGAGAGCAAAAGAATTTGGAGGAACGATACAGATATCGGACACTAAATCTACAAACGATTTCGGGTCGAAATTTTTAGGATCTACAACGGTGTTGTTTATGTTCGTAAATATTTTAAACTCGTTTGATATTCTTAAATCGTAACCGAATGAAGATACGCCGTAAGATATAACGCCGTCCCTGATTTGAGAATTTTCGAAAGGGCTTATCATGCCGCCTTCAGCCATTTTTTCTATCCACTTATCGTTTTTAATCATATTTTACGCAGTTATAAATTAAAATTTAATATATAATTAATTATTTCGTCGGGGTCGTCCATTATCTTAATTATATTGAAATCTTTTTCCGAAATGTAAGAATTATGCAAAGTATTGCTTTTAATCCAATCTATTAAACCGTTCCAGTAGCTCGAACCGTATAAGATTACAGGAAACGGCTTTGTTTTATTGGTTTGGATCAATTCTACGGTTTCGAAAAGTTCGTCTAAAGTCCCAAAACCTCCGGGCATCATTATATATGCGGAAGCATACCTGACAAGCATAACTTTTCTTACGAAAAAATATCTAAACTCTAGGGTGACGTCGGCAAACCTGTTCAGGGTCTGCTCATGCGGAAGTTTAATATTTAATCCGACGGAACTCACGTTTAAATTGTGCTGTTCCTTAGCTTCCCTGCAACCGCTGTTTGCGGCTTCCATAACCCCCGGACCGCCTCCGGAAATTATAGAAAATCCTTTTAACGCAAGTTTATAGGCAATATCTTTAGTGTTTTGATATACAACGCCGTCTTCTTTAACTCTTGCGCTTCCGTATATAGTTACGGCGGGACATATCGACGGCAGGATATCGAATCCGTCCACAAATTCCCCGATAATCCTAAAGAGCCTCCACGGCTCGGATTTATCTAAAGAGTTTAGTTCATATCCTTTTATATTTTCTCTTTTAATGGACATATTTTGTTCTAAAATTTTTGCGGAAAGAAAAAAGTAGAGGATAGAGACGATAGCAAACCGCCCTTCCTCTACCTGTCAATTTAATAAAGCGTAAAAGTTATTAAAATTTCCAGTCCTTTTTATCGGGATGCGCCTTCATCGCCTTCGCCTTAAGTTCATCTTTGGATTCCTTGTGATTTTCATCCGGAATGCAGCAATCGACGGGGCAAACCGAAGCGCACTGCTGAGTATCGAAATATCCGTAACATTCGGTGCAAAGCTTGGGATCTATAATATATATATCTCCCTCGGCAATCGCATTGTTCGGACATTCCGGAATGCAAACTCCGCAAGCAATACATTCATCCGTAATAATAAAAGCCATAACAGCCTCCTTGTTTTATTGTTATTTGTTATTGTTACTTTTTATAGTTATTCTGCCAAAGTTGCAAATTTAACTTAAACGATTTCCTGCTCCTTTAAAAGCTTTAAGTCCTTTATAAACGGAATTGGAACCTAATTCTTCTTCTATCTGTAAAAGCCTGTTATATTTCGCTACTCTTTCGGAACGGGCAGGCGCGCCGGTTTTAATTAATCCGGAATTTACGGCAACCGATAAATCGGAAATAAAAGTATCCTCCGTTTCTCCGGACCTGTGGGAAATAACCGCGCTCATATTATTTTTCTGGGTTAGTTCTATAGCATCCAATGTTTGGGACAAAGAACCTATCTGATTTAATTTTATCAAAACCGAGTTTATCGAATGAGAATCGACTGCCCTTATTATGCGATTAGGATTTGTAACGGTCAAGTCGTCCCCTACTATTTGAACTTTATCTCCAAGCTCTTTAAGCAAAAGAGAAAATCCGTTAAAATCGTCCTGCGCCATACCGTCTTCTATCGATATAATAGGAAACTTTTCGACATAGCCCGCATACATTGCAACCATCTCGTCGGCTTCAAGCACGGTTTTTTTGCCCGCTTCTTTAAGGGTATATTTGCCGCCGGCATAGAACTCGCTTGCCGCAGGGTCGAGAGCGATAAAAATATCTTTTCCGGGCTGGTATCTTGCTTTTTCTATGGCTTCCATTATCAATATTATTGCTTCCATATTGTTTTGAAGCTGCGGCGCAAATCCGCCTTCATCGCCCACAGCCGTAGACATATTTTTGTCGTCTAGAACTTTTTTAAGCCTCTGATAAACTTCCGCTCCCATTCTAAGCGCTTCTTCGAAGGATTTTGCGCCTGCCGGAACTATCATAAATTCTTGAAAATCAAGCATATTGTTTGCATGTTTTCCGCCGTTCAGAATATTCATCATAGGAACGGGCAGAACATGCGTGTTTAAACCGCCCAGATAACGATAAAGGGGTATTTCCAATTCGTTTGCCGAAGCGACTGCCGCCGCCAGCGAAACGGCTAAAATTGCATTCGCTCCCAAATTAGACTTATTTTGGGTACCGTCTAGATTCATCATTATATCGTCTATGAGCCTTTGCGAATAACTGTCTATTCCGTTTAAAGATTTTGCGATAATATCGTTAATTCCTTCTATCGCGGAATGGACCGATTTTCCGCCGTAAATTGCGCTGTCGTTATCTCTCTTTTCGTAGGCTTCGTATTCTCCGGTAGATGCCCCCGAAGGAACGCAGGCAAAGCCGCTCATACCGCTCTCTAAAGAGACCTTAACGCTAATCGTCGGATTTCCCCTCGAGTCTAAAATCTGCCTGCCCTTTACATCGACAATTTCACTCATTTTAGATTTTCCCCTGAAAAATAAAAATATTTAGATTTAAATTTTAAAAAATAATTTTAGCATTATAACATTTTTTTTTCGTTTCTAAAAATAGATTTTTTATTTTTCATTTATAAACCGTCTATTTCCTGCTTAGTTTTGTTTAAAAGAATATCGGTTTTATTTTTGCTTTTGCTTTCAGCATATATCCTTAAAACGGGTTCTGTCCCGGAAGGGCGGATTAAAAGCCATGAATCGTCCCTGAACCCGAATTTAAAGCCGTCGATAAAATTAGACGAAACCAAATCTTTTCTGAACGGTATATTGAAATTGCCGGATTTTAATTTCCGTATAAGCTCCCGTTTTTTTCCGTCGTCTATATGAAGGTCTTCCCTTTTATATAAATACGGATACGGTTCGTTAAATATATCGTTTAAAAGTTCGTTTAAGTTCTTACCCCGGACAATCATAATTTTAAGCAGCATTATCGCGTTAAAGATTCCGTCCCTTTCCGGCAGGTGCGACGTCATGCCTATGCCCCCGGATTCTTCTCCTCCTAAAAACACTCCGCTTCCCTCTTTTATCATGATAGGCGCTATATTTTTAAATCCGATAGGAACCTCGATAAGGTTTATATTATGCGTGCGGCAGATATTATCGATCGATTTGGAGACGGAAACGGTTTTAACCACGCTT
>JAJXXD010000006.1 GCA_021781285.1 bacterium
TAAATTAATATGAAGAACGTAAAGGTTAGAATTTAATCTTCCTGCAATTTTTGAACCTATCCTTACAAGCCTTGCGGAGTCTGGATTAGAACTTATTAAAACAAGAACTCTTTCATTTGATTTTAATTCTAATTTCTCGTCGGGATTCCCGATTTTATTGGATTGGGTGCTTAATTCGTCGGCTATAGTTCTTAATGAAAGCTCCCTTAAAACTATGAGGTTTTCTATTTTAAAAAAATTGTTCAATGCGGCTTGAATCTTTTCTTTAGAATAAATTTTCCCTGAGGTCAGCCTTTTTATCAGTTCTCCGGCAGGAACATCGACGTTTACGATTTCCGTAACATAATTTAAAATGTAATCGGGGACTCTTTCGCTTACTTTTATGCCAAGCTCGGATTCTACTTTTTCGGCGATAGAATTAAGGTGAAATATATTTAAGGTAGTAAATACGCTGATTCCTTCCCTGTAAATCTCAATAACGTCCTGATATCTTTTTAAATTTTTTGAACCGGGAACATTGTTATGCGCCAGTTCGTCTATTAAAACAATCGACGGTTTTCTTGCAATGACCGCTTCAACGTCAAGCTCTTCAAATACCGACTCCCTGTATCTAATCTTTTTTCGCGGAATAACGGTAAGTTTTTTTATTTCTTCGTCGGTTTCTCTTCTTCCATGCGGTTCGACATATCCGATAACCGCGTCTATGCCGTGTTCAAGCAGATAATTGCCGTCCTCGAGCATCATATAGGTTTTGCCGGTTCCGGGAGCGGCACCCAGATAAACCCTGAAAACATTAGTTTCGCTCGAAGAATATTTTATTTTATTAAGTATCGAATCTGCCGACGGTCTGTTATATTCTATTTTCAAAGTTATATATAATATTAAAAGTTTATTGCAGAATTAGGTTAAAACACGCATTTAATTTTATATGTTATTATACTATTAATTATATCGTCAATTAATCTAACCTAAATGTAAAAACGTTATTGCCATATCTATCAATTTTATTCCTATAAACGGCGCTATTATTCCGCCAAGTCCGTAAATCAAAAGATTTCTGGTTAAAATCGACGAAGCGGAAGCGGGCCTGTATTTTACGCCTTTTAACGCAAGCGGAATAAGTATTATTATAATAACGGCGTTAAATATCACGGCCGAAAGTATAGACGATTCGGGAGAAGACAGCCTCATAATATTTAACGGCGCTAGCCATGGAAAAATAGGGGTGAACATCGCCGGTATTATGGCAAAATATTTTGCGACGTCGTTTGCGATAGAAAACGTGGTAAGGGAACCGCGGGTTATAAGAAGCTGTTTGCCTATTTCGACTATTTCTATAAGCTTCGTCGGGTTTGAGTCGAGGTCTATCATATTTCCGGCTTCTTTAGCCGCCATAGTGCCGGTGTTCATAGCAACGCCGACATCAGCCTGGGCTAAAGCAGGTGCGTCGTTCGTTCCGTCTCCGGTCATTGCTACGAGCTTGCCGAGCGATTGTTCATTTTTTATAATCGCCATTTTGGTTTCCGGAGTAGCTTCCGCTACAAAATCGTCAACTCCGGCTTCATCGGCAATAGCTTTTGCCGTCAAAGGATTGTCGCCCGTTATCATGACGGTTTTAATGCCTATCTTTCTTAAACTGTTAATCCGCTCTTTAATTCCTCCTTTTACGACGTCTTTTAAATGTATAATGCCGAGCATACGGTCGTTTACCGCAACGGCAAGCGGAGTACCCCCCTGTTTTGAAATTTCCTCAGTTATTTTTCTTGTTTTGTCCGAAACGGCGCCTCGATTCTGTTCGACGAATTTTATAACCGCTTCCACCGCCCCCTTTCTTATCTGTTCTTTTTTATCAAGAATGTTAACCCCGCTCATTCTCGTAAAAGCCGAAAAAGGGATAAACTCGACGTTCTTTTCGTCGATATGCCGTCCCCTGAAGCCGTACTGTTTTGCCAGCGCAACGATAGACCTTCCTTCCGGCGTTTCGTCGCTTAAAGACGAAAGCTGGGCATAGTCGGCTAATTCGTTAACCGTCCTACTGTCCGAAGGAATAAAAGCAACAGCCATCCTGTTGCCAAAAGTTATGGTTCCGGTTTTGTCTAACAGAAGGGTATTAACGTCGCCCGCGGCCTCTACCGCCTTACCGGACATTGCAATTACGTTATGTTTTACAAGCCTGTCCATACCGGAAATACCTATAGCGGAAAGCAGGGCGCCTATGGTAGTCGGTATAAGACAAACAAGAAGCGCTACGAGAATTACCGGAGATATATACCCGTGGAAATAACCCGCCATCGGTTCTATAGTAACAACGACTACTAAAAAAAGAGCGGTCAGCATAACGAGCAAAATATTAAGAGCGATTTCATTGGGCGTCTTCTGCCTCGATGCCCCCTCGACAAGCGATATCATCTTATCTATAAAATTCTCTCCCGGGTTCGACGTTACCTTGATTATAATTTTATCCGATAAGACTTTCGTGCCGCCGGTAACCGCGCTCCTATCGCCGCCGCTTTCCCTTATTACCGGAGCGGATTCTCCGGTAATGGCGGATTCATCTACGGAAGCAATTCCTTCTATTATGTCGCCGTCGGCGGGTATGGTATCGCCCGATTCGGCAATAACTACATCCCCTTTTCTCAAAAGTGATGCTTTTATTTTTTCCTCGTTTCCTTCTTCTTTAAACAGTCTTGCTATCACCTCGGTCTTTGTTCTTCTAAGGCTGTCCGCCTGCGCCTTGCCTCTTCCTTCGGAAATGCTCTCGGCAAAGTTGGCAAATAAAACGGTAAACCAGAGCCATAACGTTATTTGTAGAACAAAGGCGATAAATTTAAAATCATGCATAAATAGGTCTTTAATAAATATTGCCGTAGTAATAACGGAACCTATCTCGACAACAAACATGACAGGATTTTTAACTAAAACCTTGGGGCTGAGTTTTTTAAAAGAATCCTTTACGGCGGATAACATTATATCCTTGTTAAACGCGGAAACGTAATAAGATTTTTTGGACATGATTTTTCTTATCCCTCTAATTATTAAAATTAAAAAATATTTTTCTTTAAACTAACCCTTTGAAAATAAGTTTATATAACTTGTAATTGCTTTTTTTAAGCAGTATAGAAAGTTTTAAATTTAATTTTACGGTATTTACGCCGGGAGTTCCGAATATGCCGAATTGCCTGTAAGACACGTTGCTTTTAACAAGGCGGTAAAGTATGCTTTCCGGTATTCCGGTAAGCGAGGATATTCTAGGCGACTGGTCAAGCGCAGCCGCTATGGAAATATATGGTCCTAAACCCGAACCGGAACCCGTTATTATATCAGCCGGAACACCGCCTTTTTTAACGGTTGGATTTTCCTTTAAAAATTTATTTATCAATTTTTTTTCATGGCTTATATACTTTCCGTTTGTAGGGGCATAATTCGACCCGCCCGATTCCGTTCCGTCATAACCGTTTCCGGCATACGACGGTCTGCCGTTAAATATATAAGGAGAAGTAAATTTTTCGCCTATCAACAGGCTGCCTACCGGTTTTGAATTTTTATTGAATATTATGCTTCCGTCCGCCTGAAACGGAAAGGCTATTTTCCCTATGCCCCAGATAAGAAACGTATATGCAAGCGAGCATACGACGTACAGTAAAATCGTTAATTTTAACATTTTTATAAGTTCTTTCCCCACGATAAACATCCTCTTTAAATTATTTTAAATTAATAAAACAGATGCCCTTTTATCATTGCAAAATGTTCCGCAATAGGTCCAAGCGCCAGCGCCGGAAAGAACGTTAACGCCCCGACAAGAAGTATGGTTCCCGTTATAACCGTATAAAATAAAACACCGTGGGCAGGAAAAGTACCGGCCGATTCAGGTATGCTTTTCTTTTTGATTAATGAACCTGCTATTGCGACCTGACATATTATAGGAATATATCTGCCGAAAAATATAGTAAGTCCGAGCGAAATATTATAAAAAAGCGTATCGCCGTTAAGACCGGCAAATGCAGACCCGTTGTTTGCCGTCGTCGAGGTATAAGCGTATAAAATCTCGCTTAATCCATGCGGACCCGGATTTAATATGCCCGCCAGCCCCGCCGGTATTGCTATTGCTATTGCAAAAGGTATAAGAATAATAAACGCATGGGCAAACATTGCAAGCGTTGCAAGTTTCACTTCCTTAGCCTCTATTTTTTTTCCAAGAAATTCAGGCGTCCGCCCCACCATAAGCCCGGCGATAAACACGCCTATTATTACCATTGTGAGCATATTTAGAAGCCCCACGCCTTTACCTCCGAATATGAGGTTCAACATCATCTCGGCTATTAAAACCATGCCGGAAAGAGGCATAAAACTGTCGTGGGAGGCATCGACGTTGCCGGTGGTAAAGGCCGTAGTAGCTACTGCAAATAAAGAGGTCTGGGCAATTCCGATATGTTCCTGCTTTCCTTCCATATTGCCGCCCGGATTATTTTTAGAAACACGGATATTTGCTCCTAACTTTGCAAGAAACGGATTGCCGTGCGCCTCCTGAGAATAAACTACGGCAAGACAAACTATGAGAAACGTCATAGCAACGGCAAATAACGTCCATGCATGCTTTTTATCCCCTATCATTATCCCGTACATTAAAAACAGCGCTATGGGAATCGTCCCCATCATAAATATAGTTAAGGCGTTAGTAAAGGGATTAGGATTTTCGTAAGGCTGGGCGGCGTTTGCGTTGTAAAAACCTCCTCCGTTGGTACCAAGATTTTCGATGGATACCATAGAAGCTACCGGTCCTACGGAAAGCATCTGTTTAACTCCGGTCATATTAGTAACTTTTTTCTGCATGACAAACGTCTGCGGCGCGCCCTGCCACAGCATAATAACCGCAAATATAACGGCTAAAGGGAGAAAAAGCCTGTAAACAGCCTTTATAAAATCTACGTAAAAATTACCAACATATTTTGCTTCGCGCCTTATAAGCCCGCGGATAAAAGCTACGGCAAAAACAAGTCCCGTGGCGGCAGAAGTGAACTGTAGAAAAGCAAGCGCCATCTGGGAAAAATTGGACAAAACCTCCTCTCCGCCGTAGTTTTGCCAGTTCGTATTGGTTATAAAACTTATCGCCGTGTTAAAATCAAGCGCCCAAGGTATGCCGGGATAATGCATCTGATTAAGCGGAAGAAAATTTTGAAATCTTAAAATAAAAAATACAATCGTAAGCATAAAAAAATTGACGATAAGCCCTGTCTTTAAATATTTAACCCAGTCCACCTCTTCATTTCCGTTAACTTTCAGGAACTTTAAAGTCAAATTTTCTGCCGGATATATAATTCCGTCTAAAAATGTAGGTTCGCATTTAAAAACATGCGCAAGATATTTACTTAACGGAATCGCGGCTATAACCATAACGGCAAGCGTTATTAAAATCTGCAAAACTCCCGTGTAAGTCATTATTCGACACCTCTTTTTAATGTTTAAATTTCAATTAAATCTTATCTATAAAATCCGTAAAAAACCATAATACGGCATACATTATAGCTATGCCGGCAAAAGCTGCTAAAAATGCTATCATTTATAGCCCCTCCCCGTTTAAATTTCAATAAAATTTCAATTCACGCTAAATTCATATAGAGTTCAAAATTTATCCGGATATATCAACACATAAAACAAATATGCCAGTACCAGCATAGAAACTATAAGAAGAATAATACTTTCTATCATAAACTACCCGCCTCCGTTTTTATTAAATAAATTAAATTTTTAACGGCTATACTCCTATAAACCTTGCATTTAAGACGCAAATGCTTATGTTACGCATTTTTGAAAAAAAATAGCCGGAGGTTTTGAAACCTCCGGCTATTAAAGAATAAATAAAAATATTATCGATATGCAGATATATATATTAATCCGTTATCTTTTATTAAATATTAAACTAATCCGTGCTATACTTTTGGCACTCTTTAATAGCTTGCGAAGTTAGCTGACGGGCTAAGGATAAAGAGTTTTCCTTTATCTTCTTTTCATTAATAAACAAATAGAAGATATTCGCCCCAAAATTTTGGTTCCTCCGCTTCCCTTATACACATAAAGGAATTAAGCTTTAATTTTCAAAGAACGATTTATTTGGATAATGCTATAAATTTATTACAATTATATCTCTGCTAAAAATTAAGTCAAGAAAAATCGGAGCAGCAATATTATTTAATTTCGTCAAGTTCTTTATTTTTAGTTTCCGGCAGAAAAGAAGAAAGGAAAAATGCCGCAAACATTAAAACCGCAACCGAATAATAACCTAAATCTTTATTTTCCTTAACGAAATACGTCATTATCAAAACTCCGAATACGGCTCCTATTTTTCCAGCCATGGCCGAAAATCCGTAAGCCGACGACCTGAAAGACGTATGTGAAAGCTCGGCGGGGAAAATCCCTACCGTCAAGGACGCTAAAGAATTAAAAATTTCGGCTATAAAAATTACGGCGGCAAGACCGGCTAATGTTCCGTATGCGAAAGGAAGAAAAAAAAGGGCGGCGCCCATTCCGGCAAAACCGACAAGCTGTATCTTTTTTCTTCCTATTTTATCTATTTCTAAAAGCCCGATTGAAGAGCTTGCTATACCGACTAAAAGAATTAAAGACGTTATAAGCGCATTGTCTTCGTTTGAAATCAGTCTGCTTTTTTTAAAGATTAACGGTATTAGCAGACCGATACCGTATGCTCCGACGTCGTATAAAAACCAGATAGAGGAATACAGAACCGTGTTTTTTATATGCGCTTTTGAAAACATTCCTTCGATGTATAACTTATTTTTTTTATATTCGTTTTTTAGGCTTTTTGCATTTATCCATCTTTTAGATTCCGGCATAGAAATTCTTAAAAACATTACTATAAATGCTGGAATAACGCCGATACCGAGCATAAGCCGCCACATTTCAGGTCCGAAAGGAAAAAGAACCGCCGCGGTTAAAGAAGAAAATATCGAACCTATGCCGAACGACAAACCTGCGAAGGAAAGATGTTTACCCCTGAGCGCCTCCGGCGCCGTTTCCGCAATATAAGAATTGGATACCGGATAATCGGCTCCGACCGCAACGCCAAGAATCAACCTCGATATAAACAGCATTAAAAAATTAACCGAAAAAACCGATACGATTCCGAAAACTACAAAAACCGCCATATTTAAAATATAAACCGATTTCCTCCCGAAAATATCGCTGAAATATCCAATCAACAATGCCCCTATTATACTGCCGAATACCACGGATGCTATTATTAAGCCCGATTCCAAGGCATTCAGGCTGAAATACGGATTGATAAGTATTATCGCGAATGCAATTATAGTGAGGGAATAACCGTCCAAAAACATTCCGGTAGAAGAAAGCAGAAGGGGTCTAGTAAAAAAACCGTTTTTATCTCTATTTTTATAGGAAGGCATAAAGAAAATTTACGGCATTATATAAAATTACCGGATTTTAAGTAATCCAAAGAAGAAATTAAATCTTCTTTAGACCTGTTTTCTATTATCAAAGACCCTGAAAATTGCCTATTCTCGATGAGAGAGTTAAAAAATTCGTCCGGTTTTAAAATGCCGGTTCCTAAAGGTCTATGTTCGTTTCTTACGGTCGTTCTTAAGTCGCTTCTTTTTTCCGTCATATCCTGAATATGCATCTCGCCTATGCGGTTAAGGTTAAATTTTTCGAGAAATTCTTCAGGCATAAAACCGTTTAACCCCCAGTGACCCATATCGAAACAGACCGATATGCCGAATTCTTCGACTATGGGGTATAAATAATCGAACGGAAAAACCTCGAGGTTTTCTAACGCGAAAACGGAGGGCGGCAGTTTAGTTTCCTTTAGTATATCCGACATACTTTTCTTTGCCTGATTCACTGCAATATCTATCAACGTCCTTTTTGCTTTTTCTTCGATAGGAAAAAATAAGATAGAATCTTCAAATTCGGAAGTCAGATGAATAACGAATTTTTTAACGTCCAATCCGCGGCAGGCATCTATTACCCTTATAATCGCGTTAACGGATACCTGCCTGTATTCTTCCAAAGGACTTGCCGGATTAAGCTGAAGATACGGAAGATGGACCGAAGGTTTTGAAGAAAAAGAGCTTACTAAAGGAATAATTAATTTTTGAAAAGAACCCGGATTTAACTGTTCTATCTCGGTATTTATCTCGATATTTCCTATCTTATATGAATTTAAAAGACCAAAGAAATCGTTGAATGAGGTTTGTAAGCGGTCGAGATTGTTATCGCCCAAAAGTCCGAACCCGATGCCGAAAAACGAATCGGTATTGACCCCGAAATTAAGCCCGTTATCTTTATTAAAATTATCGTTAACCATAAATGTTTTTATTGTTTAAAAAGTTAAGCGATTATATCAAATTTTTCATTATCAAGCATAATCGATTAAGGCAAGGCATTTAATTTTATTTAAAAGGTCGAAAGCTTCGATTAAACTCTTTAAGGGAATTGCTATATCAATCAGTTTTACCCCTTTTTCGTAAAAATTTTCTTCTTTATCGTGAATATTGATACAGCATACTTCTTTATTATTTTTATCGTTATTTTTAACTCGTGAAATTAAATAATCTGCAAGATATTTTTCGTCGTCGAAAATATCGTATTGGAGTTCGTAATTAACCGCCGCAAGAAGAATATTCAAGCAGTTAAGTCCCGAGCCGACCATTCTATTGAATCCCTCTAATATATATTTATAAAACTTGTCCGACGTCTTTATAAACTCCAGATGACCGGTAAATATTTCTTTTATCGCCTTGTCTATAATCGGCTCGTTTTCCGTGAAAAAATAATCTATGCCGTCTTTTTCGAAAAGCATATCTTCGTCTTTGACGTTTAAATTTAAAACGGTGAATTTTCTGTTGGAGAGCCTGTTTAAAATAATCCTGATATTGCCTTCGGCAATAGAATGCGCGGCTGTTAGACCTAAATCTTCGAATTCTTTATAAATTTCTTTTTCTATAATTTCAGCCTTTTCGTAATCTTTTTTATTTATTTTCAGCATAAACGATACGCCGTCTTTTTCGAATTCTATGGGAATAGACGCTTTATTATAAAAAGTATATTTATCTGAGCCTTCGGAACAAAGGGAGCCTCTTACGTTTTTTGTATAAATTCTCTGCCTTTCGTCGCCTGTTCGCCCCCCGAAAGATTCGTTGCTCAAAAGATGGATTTCGTCGCTGAACTCGATATTCCATACTACGGTAGGATACTCCGTATTGCAGTCGTATCCGTAACGGGCATTTATAGGATGCATTGCAAAACTGACGCCGTTGCAGAGATATTCTACGATATTCCTGTTTTTAATGCCGCCGCCGCTTTTTTTATTCATCTATCGATTTATTTATTGTTTATTACGGTAAGGGTTCTTATATAGATTATATCAGATTTTGAAATAAAAATACCCGCTTTTTAGGGCGGGTATAGGGAGGTGCAGAGAGAAAAGCTTTGAGTTAAGTTTAGAATGCAATCCTTGCCTGAAGGAAATAGGCGTTCGTTTGCCCCATCCACTGGCCGTAATCTAAATATTCCGAATTACTTGCCGGCAAATTCCTATAGTCCTTCGCATAAAGGAACTGATAGTTCTGCCAATCGGCAGTTAAAGTAATATGGCTGTTCAAATGATACGCCACGCCGACCACGCCCCTCTGGGAATCGTACGGGTTGCCGGAAGTAATATTCGTGCCTATTTTGTTAACCCAAAAAGCAGTCGAAGGGTCGGAATAGTAGAATCTCTGGATAAGGCCAAACACGCCGAATTTACTGTTCGGAATATTATAATATCCGAATGCGTCATAGCCGTGCTCGGTGTTATGCTGGTAAGCGTTTAACGATCCCAAACCTGCGGCAAATGCCGGATAAGCGGCGCCTGCAGCATTACAAGTATAATTGCCGCCCATAATTCCGCACCAGCTTCCCGCATCCTGGCTTATGGAACCTGCGCCGCTTGCATAACCGCCTGCTAAGGCATTTAAGCCGTAGTCGAACTGCGCAGCAATTACTCCTTGCGGGGTCTTATAATCAAGTATTGCGGATGCCCTTGCGGTCGGATTGTCGTTATTAGCGTTAACGCCGTAATAGCCTTCAAAATTATTCGATTGCGACCATGCATAATATCCGCTTATACCGAGACCGTCCAAGTTGGAATCTGCTCCCATGGGATAAAAAGATACCCTTGCCTGAGGCGATTTCTGGTCAATGTCTTCGCCTTGATGAAAGGTTGCATTATCAAAAAAACCTGCATTATAAGCCATGTAAATTTTTCCGTTTGCCCTGAACTTACCGGATACGCCAAGTCCTGCCTGGGTGGAAGTTACGCCTAAAACGCCCCACGGCGTTCTTTCGGCGACGTGATAACCTAACAAACCGTCTTCCCAAGCAATCATAGGCGTCGGAAACTGACCTGCTTTAAGATTTACGGTTAAGCCGTTCGCGTCATAAACGTGGTTAAACTGTAAAAATGCATATTTGAGCCTGAAATATTCGTTGCCGGCGTTAAAACCCGAAGACGAACTCGAGCCGGTGCTGTCGTTCGACTTATTAATGTTCGGCGTGAGCTTTAAAAACCAGTTGTCCTGATGATATAAGAATATTAAATACGCCCTATTCACGTTGAAAGCGTTATAACCGTTGTTTCCGGGACCCGCCGGATTTTCCTGAAGCTGTAACGCGGGAGCAAAACCTGTCTGGGTATAATACCCGTAACCCATATAAACCAAGGTACCTAAGGTGATATGTTTCGTCCAAGCAGGAAGGGTTTCGCCCTTAACTGTTTTTAGCGAAGCCTCCAGCTTCTTCTCCGTTGCTTTTAAATTGTTAATCTGTCTGACCGTCTTTTTTGCGTTCGGCTTTAACAGCTGATTGATTACGCTCTGTCCTACTTTTACCCTTCCAGGCCCGGGCGTTAAAAATATCTCGCCCGTGTTGGGGTTTTCGTAAAGGGCGGCTACGGATGCATAAGCCGTTCCTGCCCCGCTAAACGCAAAGACTAAAGCCAGCGCCGCGGCTAAGGCAAAAACAAAAGCCGACAGCGAACTCAGCCGCATCGTCCTTTTTGTCTTGCTAATTTTGTACATAACTTCCTCCTCTCTTTTAGTTTGGTTTTAAAATATTTATCTTACGACTTCGACATCTTTATTCTAACAAACGAATGTTACAAGATTATTACAATTATGTTAAATTTTCGTAACAATATTATTATAATCCCTCTGCTCGCAGGCTATAAAACCTTGCATAAGTTTAGCCGCAGGTACGTAAAACATTGAACCTGACTCCTGAATTACTTCATCGGCAAATAAGTTGACCCAGTTTACGACGAATTCGTTAAAAAACATAAATTCGTTTGCAACGACCTCCTGAAACGGAAGGGGTTCTTTGACCTGCCCCGAAAGGTACATGCCTTCAAGGTTTATCAGCGCCGCCATAAATCCCAAGATATAGGAAATGTGGTCAGACCTTTTTATAGAAACTCCGTTCGGGTCTTTTAGTTCAAAATTTAAAGATTTATAAGTAATTTCTAATTTATCGACGAGAGCAATATCGCTTTCGTCCTCAGATTTGCCGCCCCCTTCTAAACCCGCTTTTTTAAGGCTTCCTCCAAGATAATAGCTGATATGCGGGGGTATAAATCTGCCGGGCGCGGGAATTACGAAAAGTTCGTCGAATTCGCTTTCGGTTTTATCGTATTCTATGCTTGAAAACACTATATTTCTAACGGCTCTGTTTAATTCATTGGAAGCAGCGTCGTTTTCGCATAAGCCGCCAATTATATTTTCGATTTCTTTCTGCATAAGGCTTTCTAAAAATTTTAAATCGACCTTTCTTGCGAAAATCCTCGAAAAAAGGTTATAAATCATACTTCTGTATCGTGAAAGTTTTGCAAAATCATCGTAACAGATAAGCTCTTTTTCCATATATAAATACCTCCATATTTCAAAGTATAGATTACCGCTTCCGCAGGAATCTAAAGTATTTAACGCCTTTATACCTTTTCCACCCTAACCGGAGCATAGTAATAAACCATAGAGCCGCCGACCGGATCGGTTAAAACGGTCGTCCAGCCGTCTTTAGCCGCTATCGAATTATCGAGCAGGAACAGGGCGTTCGGATGGACGCCCTGATTTCTTGCAGGGTCACCCGTATATTTCTTCCCGTTTATATACCATGTACCCGAACCGTAAAGCCATCTTCCGAAAGCGGTAGCCGCCGTAATTACGCCGGGTCTTATGGAGGGCAAAATCCTCACGCGGTGGGTAATCCCCTTTTCGTAGGTGGGCGATATTACCTTTATGGTATCACCGTCGGATAGCCCCAGCTTTTTAGCGTCCACTTCGTTTATCTCCCAGAAAGCGTCCGGTAGTAATTCTAACAGCCACGGGTCCGCAATCGTCCTCGACTTGGAATGAATGGGCTGTCTGTGGGTAGATGCCCTGAGCGGATATTCGTTCTTTGGATACAATTTATCTAAAAATTCGCCCTTCATATTTCTGTGAGGCAGTAATATCGTCGTTCCGTTAAATCTCTCGCCGGATATAGCATTATGCGTCGTTGCAACATCCTCGTTATATATATTAACGGGCGCTTTAGGATTCCACAGGTGGGTTACCCATTTCGGCTTTCCCCACGGCAGATAACCAACGTTATAATCCTCATATCTCCCGCCTCTTGCAAATACATAGGCGACTTTTTTCCACTCATAAGGACGGAGCGATTTCCCAAATTTCGAAACATAATTTTTTACGGTCTGCATCTCATCCGCATTTGCATCCGGCACCGGACCCAAGTGAACGAATCTATTCCCCTTTTTTGCAAGATAAGATTTACCGTCGTATGCAACGTTTGCCGCCATTTTGAAATAAAAATCCTCGGCGCGGTTTAATTCTCCTCCTTCAACGAAGGCATTTTCGCCGAACCCGGGAAGCCTGAGCGCTTTTGCGACGTCTATCAAGAAATTCTCCATGCATATGGGTCTTCCGTCCGGCGTTTTTTCCGTCATGGGCTCTATTATAGGCTGTCTGACCGAAGTCCTTGCAGTCGGATACGTCGGAAGATTCCCCAGAAACCCCCAGCCTTCTAAATAAGTTGCGTCGGGAACTATATAATCCGCATATGCCGAGCTTTCGGCAATTATCGCATCGGAGGCGATAAACAGAGGGACTTTGTCAAAATCCTTTACCATTCTTATCCAAGGCTTCGACTCGTCGTCCACGCCCCCCATACCCGGCATAGACCATGCGGGATTTGCCATATGCTGAAAGAGTATTTTTACCGGATAAGGATATTGGAAGTACGTTCCGCCCCATATCTCCTGCCACATACCGAAGCTGAAGGGAAACCACGGTCTTTGAGCAGGAAACGGCGACTCCCCCCTTGCAACCTTTTCCTTATACTCCGTAGTCTTTTCGTAAAAAGACCCTTCTCTTGAAATCTTAACGCCTTTTGCAGGAACAAAACCGGGCCATTTTCCGAGATTATAAGGGAAGCCCTTGCCGCCCATTATGTTGGCTCCGCCTCCCCCGTTAATATAGCCGCCCTGCCAGTTGACGTTTCCGACCATAACGTTTAAAAGCTGAATCGCCCTGCCGTGATAATACCCGTTCGTATGTTTTACCGGACCCCTGTAGTAGTCCGCTACAGCGGTCTTTCCGTGGGAAGTAAATTCCTTTGCAAGCTCCGGTATCACCCTCGGAGCAAGTCCGGCTTCCTTTGCATACTCTTCTATCATATGTTTTCTAAGTTCGCTCCATAACATCTGCATACTCGTCATACAGTTTACGCCGTTCACGTTGACGGGGGTCAAAGATAAAAACCCGGTAGGCCATAAATCGCCTTTTGCCGCCGCAGACGTTAAAACCGGCTTTCCGGATGCTTTATCTATTGCGTAAAACGATTTGCCGCTCTTTAAGAATTTGGCAAAACCCTTATTGCCTTCATCTGCAACTACAAGATACGAAGCGTTGGAAAAATTAGGTTCGCCGTTGCCGTTTGCAGAACTGTGATTTAAATTGGTCAGGAAGTTTTCGTCATACCGTTTGTTTTCTATTATCCACCTAAGCATACCCATAGCCAAAGCGCCGTCGCCGCCGGGGGCTATCGGGATATATCTGTCGGCATGAGATACCTGATTTCCCGCCCTGACATCCACTACTGTTATTTTTAATTTTCCGGATGCCGTGGCTGCAGCCGACCTTCTTGCAAGCGTCTGCATAGGAAAATTAGCTTCGTAATAATTGGCTCCAAAAATCAGCAGATGGGTACAATTAGGTAAGTCCGGCTTCAGCATATTCGTTCCGGGAAACGTCCTGAAAGTAGAAACGTGATGCGAAAGTTCGCAGATAGAGACATGGGGCATGGCGTTTACCGAACCGAGGGCATTTGCAAACCTTGTTATAAAATTTGCCTGCCCTGCCTCCGCTCTTCCCCAATAGCTGACGTACTGATTAGTTTTGGGACCGAAATCCGGATATCTGGAATCCGCCGGAATAGACCTGTTTCTGCCTTCATTCCATAAATGCTTAAAACCTTCCACGAACCTTTTTTCTTCGCCGGGTATATCCTTAAATAAATACCCTCCGTTAACCACCTCGCTTATTAACTGCTCGTATGAGATAACTTTGAATTTTTTAGAACCCCTTTCTCCTACCCTTTTTAACGGCATATATATCCTGTAGGGGTCGTAAACCGTCTGAGTCCCCGCCGCCCCCCTTGGACATACGGAATGCGCACCGTCAACAAAGGGTTTATCCGCCGAATAATAATTTCCGGTATAAATTATAGAATCTTTTACAGGAGTAGAATATTTAATATTAGGTTCCGTGGTTTGGATGTCATATGGATTGCCGAAAATATTTAGCAGCGTTCCGTTAAACATTCTCGTCATTATTCCGCAATCGCTATGGCACTGCTTACATGTGGAATATTTCACGATTTCGCCTGGCCAAGTTTCCGGCCTGCGTGGAAACGTATATTTGCCTTGATAACCTAATAATCCTCCCGCCCATTGCGTCAAACCAGCCCCGGTTGCGGCGGCCATTGCGCCGAACGTTCCTATTTTGAGAAAATCTCTTCTATTCATTTTGTTCTTTGCCATAATAAAACCTCCTTATTTTTATCACTCAAATTTTATTCGTTATTTTTTCTGCCCTTCTTCTGTCCCGTCCCATTCAAACCTATATTTTTGCTCTTGCTTTATGCTTAATTCTTCGGGGTCATGCTCCCATCCCAAAAAATACCCAAAAATGAATATCAGGAGAATACCCATAGCAAAAAGCCCTATTCCCGTTAAATATCCGTCATAGCCCAGAAAAGGTATATGTAAATTAACTAATCCCTGTCCTATCTTTACGGGAAGTTGCGCGCCTATCACGGTATCGAACCTCATTTCAAAAACGCCCACCGTTACTATAAAATCTAAAATTAACGTCCAGATTAACGACCTTCTTATTCTTTTAAAAACAAGAAACAAAAATGCGGGGATTATAAGCCCAAGCCCTATCTGTAAAACATGGTAATTAAACCATAACGGACCATGTCCGGCGAAACTATATACCGCGTGCCAGTTGTCATACACCGCTTTAGAATTATATCCTCTAACCGAATAGAGCCATTCTATTAAATCGAAAAAGAGGTCGGCGAATATTGCATAAACTAAGGACTTATTAAGGACATCCAGCGTATCGGGTTCGACCTTGTTTTTATTCGAAAATAAAGGAAAACCGACGACATATAATAAACCCACGAAGGCAATGCCCGATACAACTGCAGAAGCTATAAACATAGGGGGTATGACCGGATCGGACCAAAGCGCCCTTGCTTTTATGGCGCCGAATAAAAACCCGACATAACCGTGAAATAGAATGGAAAGAATAATTCCAAGAATGGATATAATCCATAAAGCTTTATGATCTTTCGAAATACTTTTGGGAGATAAATCCATGTTCCCTAAAGTCAAAAACTTAGACACCTTGCCCCTTATTCCTTTATCTTCCTGCGACCTTTTAATATTATGTTCCCTAAAAAGATAATAAAGTTCAAAAAGAAAGGCTATTACGAATAACGTCCATATAATAATAAACATCCCTAAGGGGGAGTAAGGGAAATGGTCTCTAAAATATAATTCCCATATCGCTCTTTGGGGCTGAAGGGCATCTGCTAAAGGCGCCATTGCCGCAAGCAGAAGCATCGCAAAACTTGCTATTAAAGAAAGCTGTGAAACGGGCTTAAGTTTTTCTATATGAAAAAGATGATATAAAGCCCCGACCACGAAAGAACCTGCAAGAAGCCCCGATAAAAACGGATAAATAACTATCGGAAGCCCCCAGTAAACGTTTTCGAGGGTTCCGAAAGAACCGTTAATTGCAAGAGGATTCATATACTGAAACATAATATAAACTCCTTTATTTTAAAAATAATTAAATTAACCTGCATAAGGATATTCTCTTTCTTCCACATATGGCAGCACTGGTTTTTTACCAAGTTTTTCATAAGAAGTAGTAGTTAAACCCATTGCATAAGTGTAAACCATTTTGACTTTGTCGGAATTGGTTGGGTTCATCACTTCATCGTCAAAACCGATATAATAAACTTGCGGATCAGTGCCAAACTCCAGATTTAATCTGGAAGTCCTGTTAGTCGCGATTAACTTTGAAACCTCGCTTTCCGGATCGTTTGAATCCCCAAATTTCATTGCTCTTCCGACGCATGTAGTAACGCATACCGGTAAAAGCGGCACGTATGATTTTTCATGCGAAACCGCCGCCCTTCCTGCGCACATATTGCACTTATCAGCCGTATGCTGAATCGGGTTCGCAAAACGCATATTGTAAGGACAAGCCTGAACGCAGGTAAGGCATCCTATACATAAGTCATAATCAATCTCGACCTGCCCGGTTTCTAATTTATACGTTGCCTTTACGGGACAGACCTCAACGCACGGGGGATGGTCGCAATGATTGCAAGTTCTGGGAAGGAAAATCCTCTTCACGTTAGGAGTATAATTGCCTTCATCCGTAACGACCACGCCCATCTCGTCCGAAACCATCTCTCCCGTTTCCATAACATCTACAACTCTCCTGAAAACTCCAAGCGGAACCGTGTTTTCGT